>NZ_JBJHPC010000719.1:0-3142 GCF_045257485.1 Streptomyces sp. YS-3
GTCATGGGGCGGGTGTGAGTGTGAGGAGGTGCTGTCCGGTGAGCTGGCCGAGGAGGTAGCCGGCGAGGGCGGCGGCGGTGGGGTTGGTCCACAGCGCGGTGTGGGGGAAGGTGCAGTGCAGGTCGCGTTGGAGCCGGTTGCGTACTTCCGTGGCGCGCAGGGAGTCCAGGCCGAGCATGGTCAGAGAGGTTTCGCCGGTGCAGCGCCCCTCTTCCAGGCCCAGGGTGGTGGTGACGTGCTCGATGATGATGCCCTCCAGGACGCTCTGCCGCCGTTCGTCGGGGGCGGCGCGCAGGACGGCCAGTGCGTCGTCCGCTTCGCCTTCCGGCCCGGCGCCGTGTTCGGTGGGGGCCAGGTCGGTGAAGTAGGCCAGGTCGGCGGTGTCGGGGTAGGCGGCGAGCCATTGGGCGGGGTTGAGGGGGCTGTAGCCGGTGCGGGTCCGGTCGTGGCGCAGGATCGTTTCCAGGGCGGCGATGCCTTCCTCGGGGTTGATCATGGTGTGGCCGAGCTGTTCGAGGTGCGCTCCGCGGCCGTGCTGGGCCCAGGCGCCCCAGTTGATGGCGGTGGCGGGCAGGTTCTGGGCGCGTCGCCAGGTGCAGAACTCATCCAGCCAGCCGTTGGCGGAGGCGTAGGCGCCTTGTCCGGGGCTGCCCAGGACGGCGGCGATGGAGGAGAAGGCGGCCCACCAGTCCAGGTCGATGCCGGCGGTGGCGCGGTGCAGGTGCCAGGTGCCGTCGGCTTTGGGACGCCAGACGCGGGTGAGGAGGTCGGGGGTGATGTTGGGGGCGGTGGCGTCCTCGATGACGGCGGCGCAGTGCAGCACACCGCGCAGGGAGAAGCCTGCTGCCTGGGCGCATTCCACGAGGTGTTCGGCGGTGGCCGCCTCGGCGAGGTCGGCACACACCACATCGACGCGGGTGTCCTGGCCTCGTAGGTTCTCGATGAGCTGGTTGGCCTCCTCACCGGGCTGGGAGCGGCCGGTCAGGACGAGGTGGGGTGCGCCGCTTTCGGCGAGCCAGCGGGCACAGAGCAATCCCAGGCCGCCCAGCCCGCCGGTGATCAGGTAGCTTGCGTCGCGGCGTACCACGGTGACGTCGCGGGGACGGGCGGGGAGGGTGGTGGCGCCGTGGCCGGGCCAGGTGAGGACGAGTTTCCCGGTGTGCTGGGCTGCGGCCATGGTGCGGAAGACCGCCTCGGCGTCCTCGATGGGCCGGCAGGTGACGGGCAGCGGCGGCAGGGTGCCGTCGGCGAACGCCGCCGCCAGCTCCGCGAACAGGCCGGCGATGAGGCCCGGGTCCTTCCGCAGCAGCAAGGGCATGTCGATGCTGGCGAAGGTGATGTGGCGGCGGAAGGGCAGCAGGCTCAGCCGGGTGCCGCCGTAGATGTCGCGTTTGCCGATCTCCAGGAACCGGCCGTGCCGGGCGAGGAGGTCCAGACTCGCGCTCTGGGCCGGCCCGGTCAGCGAGTTGAGGACGACGTCCACACCCCGGCCGTGGGTGAGGGTGCGGATCTGCTCGGCGAAGTCCAGGCTGCGCGAATCCATCACCTGCTCCACGCCCAGCTCGTGCAGGTAGGCGCGCTTGGCCTCACTGCCGGCGGTCGCCCATACCTCGGCGCCCAGGGCGCGGGCCACGTTCAGGGCGGCCAGCCCGGTGCCGCCAGAGGCGCTGTGGATCAGGACGCTCTCCCCGGGCCGTACCCGCGCCTGGTGGTGCAGGGCGTACCAGGCGGTGAGGTAGGCGGTCGGCAGGCCAGCGGCCTGCTCCAGGGACAGGGTGGGGGGGACGGGCAGTGCCCAGTCGGCGCGGACCCGCACGAACGACGCCATAGGCGTGTCCCCGGCGATCGTGGTCACGCGGTCGCCGACGCGCCGATCGGTGACCTGCTCCCCGACGGCGGTGATGATCCCCGCAGAGTCCGCCACCGCGAGCGCCGCCGGATCTCCCGGCATGCGCATCTGCTGGTAGAGGCCCAGGGCCATCAGGACGTTGGCGTAGTTGAGGCTGGTGGCGTGGACGTGGATTTCGACTTCGTCCGGGCCGGGCGGCGGGCGGTGGCCCGCGGTCAGCCGCAGCGAGCCGAGGTCACCCACGTGCTGCTGGTCGAGAAGAACATCATCGCTTGCCCAGTCGATCCGCGTGTGCCGTTGGTCGGTGGCGGTCAGCGGGCGGGTGCACAGGCGGGCGGTGTAGCGGTGCCCGCCGCGGTGGGCAATGTCGTCCTGAGCGTCGGGGCAGGCCAGCAGCTCCCGGGTGATGTCGCCGGCGCTGGTGGCGGGGTCGGTGTCCAGGACGGTGGGGCGCAGCTCAGGGTGTTCGTAGCTCACCACGCGCAGCAGGGCGCGCAGACCGCACTGGCCGAGGTCGGGCACATCGTCGGGCAGGACCTGGTGGGCGGTCGAGGTGATGGCCCACAGGCGCGGCGCGCTCTCAACGCTCTCCGCGATGAGGGGCTGGACGATGTCCAGCAGGAGCCGTTCGGCGTGATGGCGGGCCCGTGACGGCGCGTCCTCGTCCGCGGCGTCGGTGGAGCCGAACAGGACGGCGATGCCGTCCAACGGTGCCTGAGAGGACCTCAAGCAGTCCCGCAATCGGCTTTGGGCCGGGCCGGTGTCGTCGGTGTCCTGCTCGTGCTGGTGCGCGGTTTCGGCGGGCGTGGGCAGGGCGGCCAGGATGGTGGTGGCGCCATGGGATTCCAGCGCGCCGGCGACCTCCCTAGCGGTTTGTGTGTCGCCCGTGTCCACAACAAGCCACCTGCCACCAGCGGTCGGCGTGGGCTCGGACTCCGGCAGAGGTGTCTGCTCCCAGCGGGTCTGGAGCAGGCGGCTGTCGAACTCCTCCTGCGGGGAGCGGGCCGGGAGCCGCACGAATTCCACGCCCTCCGCTGTGGCCAGGACGCTACCGTCCGCGTCCAGGAGGCGGAGGGCGGCCGTGGCGTGTTCGTCCGTTGTTCCCGGCTCCAGGCGGGCGTGGCAGTAGCGGCCCCGGGTGATGTCCCCGAACAGGCGCACCTCACCGATGCGGGAGCCCAGCAGCACGCCGTCGGCGGGGGCACGGGTGGCCAGCCACGCCATGAGGGGCGTTTGCAGGCAGATGTCCATGGATGCTGGGTGCCAGTGCAGGTCGCGCACGGGTGGGCGGGC
>NZ_JBJHPC010000720.1:0-3142 GCF_045257485.1 Streptomyces sp. YS-3
AGCCCGACCCCCTCCACGGCGACCCGGCGTACCCCCGGCACGCGCCCCCCGGCTGTGCCGGGGCCACCGGCGGTGGACGGGTGCCGTACGGAGGTCGCGCGGTGAGGCTCGTCGGTGGGGTCCCCGACATCGGTGGGCTTTCGCAGGCGCAGCAGCGCGGTGTCGACTGCGTGTGGTGCGGGGTGACGCTGTCCGCGGAGACCGCCGTCGACCTGGGGCCGCGGCCGTTGAAGATCCTGGACTACCGGACCTATTGGTACCCCCGGGCCTGCCCGCGGCACGCGCTCCCCCGGATCTGCGCCGTCTGCGACGAACCCGTCGCCGGTGAGGCCGAGGTGGTGCTCGGGTTCTCGTCGTGCGGGGCCCGGCCGGACAGTTACCGGCATCCGGCCGGTACACCCGGATGCGTACGCAGGAGCGGCACGAGGTAGCGCCGGCGCCTCACGCGGACGACCGCACCACCAGCTCCGTCGGCAGCACCAGCTGGGTGCCCGCGCGCTCGCCCGCCGCGATCTGGGTGAGGAGCAGATCCGTCATCGCCCGGCCCATCTCCTCGATCGGCTGGCGCACGCTGGTCAGCGGGGGCTCCATGTGGCGGGCTATGGCCGAGTCGTCGAAGCCGATCAGAGCCACGTCCTCGGGGACGCGCCGGCCCCGTTCGCGCAGGATCTGGCGGGCGCCCGCCGCCATCACGTCCGAGGCGGCGAAGACCGCGTCGAGGCCGGGCTCACGGTCGAGGAGCAGGGCCATCGCCTCGCGGCCCCCCTCCTCCGTGAAGTCCGAGGGGCCGATGAGCCCGGGCTCGGGCGGCAGCCCCGCCCCGGCCAGGGCCGCGCGGTAGCCGTCCAGACGGCAGCGGGCCCCGTACACGTCCAGCGGGCCGGTGATCGTGGCGATCCGGCGCCGGCCCCGGGCCAGCAGATGCGCCACGGCCGCCCGCGCCCCGCCGAAGTTGTCCGAGTCCACCGACGCCAGCGGCTCCTCCTCCGAGCGCGGGCCGCTGATCACCACCGGCATGTCGAGCTGCTCCAGGAGCTCGGGCAGCGGGTCGTCGGCGTGGACGCCCACCAGCAGGACCCCGTCGACCCGCTGGCCGGTCAGGTACTGGGCGAGCCTGCGGCGCTCCCGCTCGCTGCCCACCAGGGTCAGCAGGAGCTGCATGTCGGTCTCCGCGAGCGCCTGGCCGACGCCCCGGACCACCTCGGAGAAGTACGGCTCCGCGAAGAAGCGCGTCTCCGTCTCGGGGACGACCAGGGCGATCGCGTCCGTACGGTTGGCGGCCAGGGCGCGGGCCGCGCGGTTGGGGACGTAGCCGAGTTCGGCGACCGCCGCCTCGACGGCCGCGCGTGTACGGTCGCTGACCCGGGGCGAGCCGTTGATCACCCGGGAGACCGTGCCGCGGCCGACCCCGGCACGCGCCGCCACCTCTTCAAGGGTGGGCCGCCCGGCCCCGCGGCCCCGGACCGTGCGAGCTGCTTTCATGGCTGCCTCCCCGTCTTGCCGCACATCGTGGACCTCGGGGTGAAAACTAACAGCACGACCCCGGCGGCGGACTGCCTTTGCCCGCTCCCTTGACACCCTCCCGGACAGTCGCCACCCTTCAACACATCACGACTGGGAGCGCTCCCACCCCTAGCTGCCCGTACACCTTCCGCACCTTCCACCCCTGCACGACCGACCGTCAATCGTTCTGCACGGAAAGCAAGTTGGAGGATCACCATGCGTACGAGAACACGTACAAGAACACCCCTCGGCACCCGCGCGCCCCGGCGGCTCGCGGCGCTCGCCGTCGTCTCCGTACTCGGCGCCGGACTGCTCGCGGGCTGCGCCGACGACGGCGACAGCAAGGACTCCACCGGCTCCGGCTCGTCCTCCTCCGGGGGCGGCGGGGGCGGCGGGGCGAAGACCACGCTCACTGTCGGTGTCTTCGGCGCCTTCGGCCTCAAGGAGGCCGGGCTCTACGACGCGTACATGAAGCTCCACCCGGACATCGAGATCAAGCAGACCTCGATCGAGCGGAACGAGAACTACTACCCGCAGCTGCTCACCCACCTCGGCTCCGGCAGCGGGCTCGCCGACATCCAGGCCGTCGAGGTCAACAACATCGCGGAGGTGACCGCCACCCAGGCGGCCCATCTGGAGGACCTCGGCAAGGTGAAGGGCGTCGACAAGGCCGCCTTCCTGCCGTGGAAGTGGGGGCAGGCCACCAACAAGGACGGCAAGACCGTCGGCCTCGGCACCGACATCGGGCCGCAGGGCATCTGCTACCGCAAGGACCTGTTCGCCGCGGCCGGGCTGCCCACCGACCGGGAGGCCGTGGGGAAGCTGTGGGAGGGCGACTGGCAGAAGTACCTCGCGGCCGGTGAGCGCTACAAGTCGAAGGCGCCCAAGGGGACGGCCTTCGTCGACTCCGCCTCCGGCATCCTGAACGCCATCACCGGCTCCAGCGACACCCGCTACTACGACGCGGCCGGCAAGGTCGTCTACAAGTCCAACCCGGCCGTGAAGGAGGCCTGGGACACGGCCGCCTCCTTCGCCACGCACGGGCTCACCGCCAAGCTGCAGCAGTTCCAGCCCAGCTGGGACCAGGGCTTCGCCAACGGCAGCTTCGCCACCGTCTCCTGCCCGGCCTGGATGCTCGGGTACATCCAGGACAAGGCGGGCGCCGCGGGCAAGGGCAAGTGGGATGTGGCGGCAGCGCCCAAGCCGTCCAACTGGGGTGGCTCGTTCCTCGTCGTCCCGTCGGCGGGCAAGCACCGCGAGCAGGCCGCCGAGCTGGCCGCCTGGCTCACCGCGCCGGCCCAGCAGGCGACGCTCTTCGAGAAGCGCGGCAGCTTCCCGAGCGCCAAGGCCGCGTACGCCCTGCCCACCGTCGCAGGCGCCCACCACGACTACTTCGGCGGCGCGCCCATCGGGCAGATCTTCGCCAAGGCCGCCGAGGGCACCCCGGTGCAGGTCCTCGGACCCAAGGACCTGATCATCGCGCAGAACCTGGCCGACGTCGGCATGCTCCAGGTCGACCAGAAGGGCCGGTCCCCGCAGGCGGGCTGGGAGGCCGCAGTGAAGGCCATCGACAACGCGCTGGACCAGTGAGGACGGCGAACGGCACGGGGGCGGGGGCCTCCGGGGACCGGCCCTTCTG
>NZ_JBJHPC010000073.1:0-19190 GCF_045257485.1 Streptomyces sp. YS-3
GATCTGGGGGGTGAACCGCCCCTTGACCAGGGCCTCGGCGGCCCGCTGCTGGCTCCCGGCGGCCCAGCTGTCCTGGCGCGCCCGGGAGATGGCGAACCGCGCGGCCACCGTCTCCCCCGTCAGCCCCATCGGGCCGCCCGAGAACGGGTCGGTGACCAGCGAGAACGTACCGTCGATCCGGGGTTCCCCGGGGAGTTCGTCGGCGGCGCGCTCGCCGTAGTCGAGCAGCGGCTGCCGGGTCATCGACTCGTTGCCGCCGGCCACCATCACCTGCGCCTCGCCCAGCGCGAGCGTCTGGGCCGCGGACCAGACGGCCTGGAGGCCGGAGCCGCACAGCCGGTTGACGTTGTACGCGCGGACCCCGGCGGGCAGTCCGGCGGCCAGGGCGGCGCGCCGCGCGTTGAACGCGTCCGGCCCCACCTGGCCGACGCAGCCGAGGACGACCTCGTCGACGCTCTGCGGATCGACGTCCGCGCGCAGCAGCGCCTCCCTGATCACCAGGGCGCCGAGCCGGTGCGCCGGGACGGACCGCAGGGCCCCCTTGAAACGTCCCACGGGTGTGCGTGCCCCGTGGACGACCGCGATGTCGGACAGCATCAGATTCCCCGCTCCTCCGGCCGGTCCAGGACCCGCCTGCGGAAGGGGAGGGCCGCGCCCTCCCGGCCGGACTGACGGAACGGAACCGTTCCGGCTCGTAGCGGGAACGTACTCCTGAGGGGCACGGAACGCAACCGTTCCGTTCCGTGTTAGTCTCCGATCATGGCCGCCCTCCCCGACGACGACGTGCGCCGCCCGCCCGCGGGAGCGGGTGTGCTGCGCGAGTCCGTGACCGAGACGATCCGCCGCGCGATGTTCGAGGAGCTGGCGGAGTCCGGGTACGCGCGGATGTCCATGGAGGCCGTGACCCGCCGCGCGGGTGTCGGCAAGGCCGCGCTCTACCGCCGCTGGCCGTCCAAGGAGGCCATGGTCGTCGAGCTGGTCTCCGAGGCCGCCGCCGCCCACATCCCCACGACCACCGACTCGGGGTCGCTCCACGGCGACGTCGAGCGGTTCCTCCGCGAGACCCTGCGCGCCCTGCGGCACCCGCTGGCGGGCCGGATCATCCCCGACCTGCTGGCCGAGTCGGCCCGCAGCGCCTCGCTCCACGACGCGCTGCACCTGGCGGTCCTCGGACCGCGCCGCGCGGCGGTCGCCACCCTCCTGGACCGGGCGGCGCACCGGGGCGAGCTGCCGCCCGGCATCGACACGGCCCTGGCCACCGACCTGTTCGGCGCGCCGCTGTACTTCCGCATGCTGGCGGCGGGCGGCCCGACCGACGACGCCTATGTCACGCGGCTGACCCACGCCGTCGTGGCGGCGGTCGCCGCGAGCCGCTGACCGCCGGGCGCGCTCACCCGGGCAAAAGCGCGGCCTCCATGTCGCAGCACCCGCCGCGCCGCATCAGCCGCCCCACCGACAGCCACGCCTCGTCGGCGTCCGCGTGCCGCTCCGGCGGCTCGAAGGTGTCCACCAACTCCTCGGTTGTATAAGGCACTCCGCCCCGCAGCACCGAGACGGTCCGCACCATCGCGTCGAAGTCCTCGAACGGGTCGCCGTCCACCACCGTCAGATCGGCGATCTTCCCCTGCTCCACGGTCCCGAGATGGCGTTCGACCCCGAAGAGGCGGGCCGGGAGCACGGTCGCGGTACGCAGGGCCGCCGCCGGGGAGAGCCCGCCCCGGTGCAGCGCGCGCAGCCCCAGGTGCAGCGAGAGGCCCACGGGCACGATCGGGGCGTCCGTGCCGAGCGCCACCAGGCCGCCCGCCGCGAGGACCCGGCGGTAGACGTCCGTCTCCGTGCGCAGGGTGGCGAGCTGGGCCTCGGTCGGTGGCACGCCCGCCGACTGCCGTACCGCCGCGGAGTCCCACGGCGGCATCACCACGGTCACCCGCGGATCCGCCGCGAGCCCGGGGTCGGCGCCGATCAGCGGCGCCGAGGTGAAGGGGGTGGCGATGAGCGCGAAGTTCACCCCGCGCGCCGAGTAGATCTCCACCACGTCCTCGTACGCGTGCCCCGACGCGGTGGTGGCATGGCCGGACTCGGCGCGCTGGGTGGCCTGGAGATGGGTCGTCAGGTCCTGTCCCAACTGAACGCCGGGCGACAGCAGATGGCTTCCGGCGCGCACCCCGAGGCGTTCGTGCGCGAACCGCGCCGCCTCCTCCATCACCCAGCCGGGCGCCCGCACATAGGTCTTGACGAAGTCCCAGTCCAGTGCCGCGCCACGCTCCAGCGACCGCCGCAGCCCCGCCGGGGTGCGATGGGCGCGCCCCATGCTGTAGGCCACCCGGGAGCCGTCGAGCAGCTCCCCCGTGGTCAGCAGGCGGGGCCCGGCGAGTTGCCCGGCGGCGACCGCCTCGCGGATCCGTGCCTGTTCGTACGCGAACCCGCCGAGGGAGACGGCGGTGGTGATGCCGTAGGTGAGCTGGCCCACCGTCTGGCGGCCACCGTAGGTGCTCTGCCAGGGGTGGGTGTGCGTGTCCCACAGACCGGGCACGACCGTACGCCGCGAGGCGTCGATCCTTCGCAGCGCGCCCCGGCCGCCGCGGTGCGGCTCGACGGAGGCGATGCGCCCGTCCCGTACGACGATGTCGACGTCGTCCCGCACCCTCTCGCCGGTGCCGTCCCACAGCCGCCCGGCGTGCACCACGGTGTCGGCGGGCGCGGGCGTACGCGCCTGGAGCGCCACCCGGACCGTGCGCGCGGGGCCGCCCTCGGCGCCGATGAGCCGCAGGCGCGAGCCGGACAGGTACAGCAGCGTCCTGGAGTCCCCCGACCAGGAGGGGTGGTCGGCGGGCTCGTCGGTGAGGGTGCGCGGCGGGCCCTGCGGGGTGCCGTCGGGGGCGACGGGCAGCAGACAGAGGGCGGACTCGACGATCACCGCCATCCAGCGTCCGTCGGGCGACCAGACGGGCCCCGAGTCGTACCGGTCGGAGACGGAGACGTGCGGCGCGACCGCGTGCAGACGGGCGGTGCCGGTCTCGGTGTCCACGACCCGGATGAGGTTGTAGCCCTCTCTGAAGCGCGCGTTGAGCCGGTTGCGGTCGCAGAAAGCGAGCCGGCGCCCGTCGGGCGACCAGCTGGGACGGCCCGGCAGGCCGCCGCCGCCCAGGGGCGCGGCCAGGACGCGTTCGGTGCCGGAGGCCAGGTCGCGCAGGAGGAGGCGGCCGGTCATGTCGAAGCAGGCGAGCCGTGTGCCGTCGGGCGAGAGCGCCGGGTGCACCCGGCCGCCGGTCGCCAGCGCGGTCTCCTCACCGGTGGCCAGATCCCGTCGGTACACGCCGAGCAGTCCGTCGCGGTCGTCGGAGTAGAGCAGCGCCGTCCCGTCGCGGGTCCAGACCGGACCGAGCAGATAGCGGGTCGGTGCCGACCTGCGCAGCCGCCGGGGCGCCCCGGTACCCGAGGTGTCCGCCAGCCACAGCGTGTTGAGGGCGGCGAAGGCGATGTGCCGCCCGTCGGGCGAGAGCGCGGGCAGATGGACACCCCGCACCGGCCGCACCCGCCCCTCGCCTAGGTCGTACTCTTTGACGCGGTACCTCGGGCGCTCCACCGGCAGCACGCCCTCGAACGGGATCGGCTCCGTCTCCCCGGGCCGCTCCGGCCGTACGAGGGTGAAGTGCCCGTCGACCGTCAGCAGCAGCTCCCCGGCGGCCGTCCAGCGCGGCGGCACCGGCGCGATATCCCCGGCGACGGCCACCGGTTCACCGTCGACGACGAGCACGCAGGAGCCGTTCGGCGCGGCCGTGGTGCGCAGATACGCCAGCCGGTGGCCGTCGGGCGCGAGCGCGGGGCACATGACCTGCGCGGCTGCGCTCTCCGTGTGGACGACGCCGACGGGTCCGGCGCCGTCGGCCGCGACGGCGGCGACGGTCCGCGCCTCCACACCGAGTCCCAGCGCGGTGGTGACGACCTTCGCGCGCACGAACAGGACGCGCGCGCCGTCCGGCGACCAGCTGGGGTCGAAGTCCTCCCAGGCGCCGTCCTGGAGCGGCCCGTCCTGACCGGGGAGTCCGGTCAGCCGGGTGAGCCGCCCGGTCCGCAGGTCCAGCACATGGACGCGGTACGCGCTGCCCTCCACCGGGTCGCCCGCGCGCTCGGAGGCGAAGGCGATCCGCGTCCCGTCGGGCGACCAGGCGGGTCCCCGGTCGTCCCACGGCCCGTCGGTGCGCCGGCGCACGTCCGAGCCGTCCGGGCGCATGGTCCACACGTGGTAGCCGCCGCCCTGGTAGGCGCAGAAGGCGATGAGCGAGCCGTCGGGCGAGTGGACGGGCCGCAGCGGTTCCAGCCCCGCCGGGGTGAGCGGTGCCGCCTCGCCGCCGTGCCGGGGCAGCGACCACAGCACGCTCTGGACCTCGGCGACCAGCCGGTCCCCGGCGGGCGACAGGCTCGCGGAGCCGTTGGTGGCCTCGCTGAACGACAGGGGGAGCCCGGCACGCGGGCGGGCAGCCGCGGGGACCGTCCCGACAGCGGTGACGGCCCCGGCCGCACCGGCTGCGGCGAGCAGTTGACGACGGGACAGGGAGCTCGCGGCGAGGCCGCCGGTGTCACGATCCATGCCCCCACACGCTGGCGCACCACGCTTCCCATGGGCAACAGTGCCATTCCGGCCAGACGGGCGACGGTCAGATCCGCCAGGACCGTATCCGGTCGGCCGCGTCATAGGCGTCGGTGTGGCCCGCGTCCATGTCGCGGGCGAGGTCGATGAGGGCGCCGTACGGGGCGTCCAGGCCCTCGCCCGCGGCGTTCATGTACGCGACGACCACCGCCGCGCCGAAGAGCGCGTTGCGGGCGGGCAGCGGGCGCAGCCGGATGATGGCGTGCATCAGGGCCCCCGCCCGCCAGGAGTTGTCGACGGTCGCCTCCACCCGGGGGGTGTTGACGCGGTGGCGGCCGACGGCGGCCACCAGGCTGGAGAAGTCGTGGACGGTGGGCTGTTTCGGCAGCACTTCCGTCTGGCGTTCGAGCAGCCAGCGGATGTCGATGTGGAACTCCACCGTCAGGCGGCCCGCCCCGAGGTGTCCCCCCGGCCGGGGGCGTCGTCCGGGAAGGCCGCGTCGAAGGCGTCGCCCTGTTCGGCGATGAAGGAGCGGAAGACCTCGGCCGCGCCTTCCAGCCGTGGATCGCGGACCGCCTCGTACGCCGCCTGTGTGATGAGCGCGGTCACCGTCGACCCCTCCGCCGCCGCGCGCTCCTTGAGCAGCGCGTGCAGTTGGTCGTCGACCCGGATCGTCACCGACTTGGACATGCTTCGACCGTACCGCAGGCGGCACGGAGCGGGGCGGTCTCGTCCGAAACGGTCCCGAACGGTCCCGCCGCCCTCGCGTCCTGCGGACAAGTCGGGGACGGGCGTCAGGCGTTCGCCGCGTACCGCCAGAAGTCGTGCATCGCGTCGGGGAGCGGGCTGGGGCCGCCCAGCTCCAGCTGGGTGAGCAGGATCGCGGCGGTGCCGGTGGAGGGGACGATGTACGAGGCCGTTCCGGTGCCGCCGACCCAGCCGTACCGGCCCGGCGCGTTCCACGGCTCGTCCGGCGCGATGTCGACCGAGCCGCCGAACCCCCAGCCCTGGCCGACCAGGAACAGCCTGCCCGACTCGCGCTGGGCGGGCGTGAGGTGATCGGTCGTCATCTGCCGTACGGCGGCGGACGACAGCACACGTCGGCCGTCGAGCGTCCCCTCGGCGAGCAGCATCCGGGCGAAGGTGTGCAGATCGTCGACGGTCGAGACGAGCCCGCCCGCCCCGGACGGGAACGCGGGCAGCGTGCTCCACTGCCCGTCCTGCGCGTCGACCTGTTCCAGGCCGCCGTGGTCGGCGCCGCCGACCCGGTAGTAGCCGGTGAAGCGGCCCAGGTCGGCGGCCGGGACCGCGAAGCCCGTGTCGGTCATGCCCAGCGGCTCGAAGATCCGCTCGGCGAGGAAGTCGGGCAGCGGGAGACCACCGGCCCGGGCGACCAGGACGCCCTGGATGTCGGAGCAGATGTTGTACAGCCAGGCCTCACCCGGCTGGTGCAGCATCGGGATGCGGCCGAGCGCCGCCATCCACGCGTCCGGTGCCGCCACGGCCTGCGGCTGCGGGGGGCCCTGGAGCAGCTCGGTGAAGAGCGGGGCGACCGCCGGGAGCGAGAAGTCGGCCGGGAAGCCGTATCCGGCGCGGAAGGTGAGCAGGTCCTCGACCGTGATGGGGCGGGCGGCCGGGACCACGTCGTCGAGGGGGCTCGCGGGCGTCCGCACCACGGACGGGGACGCCAGTTCCGGGAGCCACCGGGCCACCGGCGAGTCCAGTGCGATCCGGCCCTCGTCGACCAGGGTCATCACCGCCGCCGCCATGATCGGCTTGGTGAGCGAGGCGATACGGAAGATCGAGTCCCGGGCCATGGGGGTGCGGCCCCCGGTGTCGGTGGAGCCGACGGCGGCCACCTCCACCCGGTCGCCCCGCGCCACCAGGGCCACGGCCCCCGGCGCGCGGTCGGCGCCCACGTGCTTGTCGAGGATGTCGTGCAGCTCGCTCATCGGTCCGCCTTCACAAGTCGGTGCTGGGCAGTCGGAGGGAAGACCGCCGGCGGCCCCGGAACTCATCGGTCCCTCGCCCACCGAATCCGTCGCGCCCCCTGCCACCTGCGCGGACGACTAGGATCACGAGGATTTTTCACCACGGGGGAAGGAAGGTGACCGGTGCGGGTTGGGGGCATGGGCATCGCGCTGGCGACCGCGGGAGCGGCGCTCGCGGTGATGCTGGCGGGACGCGGGGGCGGCGAGTCCGAGCACGAGGGCGCGAGCGGCGCAATCGGCTCGCCGGAGCCGAAGCCGGAGCCGGAGCCGGGCAACGGCGAAGGCGCTCCCGCCAAAGGGTCCGGCGCGAGGGGCCGCGAACGGGCCGGGGTCCGCGCCGCTTTGACGGCCGCAGCCAGGAGGACCGGCGAGCCGGTCTCGTACAGGACGCCGCAGAGCGGGGAGCCGGGCTCGGGCGGCTCCGGGACGGTGTTCCAGAAGCCGCCGTCCGCGAGCGTCGTCAAGCCGGCATGAAGACGGTCGTCAGCGAGGTACGGACAGAGGTGAGGGGCGCCGCCCGGCCGGGTGGCACCCCCCTGTTTGTCTGACGTCTGTCATCTCTCCTCGGGGACGGGGATCAGCGGTTGAAGACGCTGGTGCGGCTCCCTTCGACGGCCGCCGTGCCGTCCAGCGGGGTCTGGTTGGCCAGTCCGCACAGCTGCGCGGGCGTCAGGCCCGCCAGCGCCTTGAAGTCGCGGTTCAGATGCGCCTGGTCGTAGTAGCCGCAGGCCGCCGCGAGTTCGGCGAGTGACCCGTGCGAGCCGTACGGGAGCGTCAGCGCCCGCTGGAACCGCAGGATCCGGGCGACCGACTGCAACGGCAGACCGATCTGCTCCCGGAAGAGCACCTGGAGCCTGCGGCCACCACGGCCGGTGGCCCCGGCCAGCTCACCCAGGGTCATCCCACCGTGGCGTGCGCTCAGCCGGCTCCAGGCCTCGGCGACCACGGGGGACGGCACGGGTCCCTCGGCCAGCCGGCTCGCGAGGACGTCGTCGAGGAGCGCCCAGCGCGCCTCCCAGTCGGGCGCCGCGGCGAGCCGTTCGGTCAGCCGCTCCGTCCATCTCCTTCCCAGCAACTCGTCCGGGTGGACGGTCTCGTTGGCCAGCTGGTGCATGGACACGCCCAGGCACATATAGGCGCCCAGCGGGGTGAAATCCACTTCGACGGCCTGTCCCGAACCCCGGTACCCACCGAGCACGGGTGACGTCCGCAGACCTCCGACCAGCGAGTACCACGCCCCGCCCGACCCGCTGTCCGCGGCGTCGAACAGATGCAGCGGGTCGCCCCAGCCGACGATCAGCGTCACCGTTGCGGCGGGCAGGGTCAGCCGCGCGGGCATCCCTGCCGGTGTGCGCCGGCCCCGGTACTTGACCACCCGGCCCCGCAACCAGTCGGGCGCCGCTCGTTCCACACTCTCCCCTCGGTCTTCGGTAATCAAGGATGCTTTGGCCTCCACCTGCAACCCTCTCCTCACCATGCGCGTGTTCCGCCGACCGGAATCCGGCAAGGCAGTGCGCCTTCTTACAAGACCAGCGGTCGGCCTCGGCAGCAGTCTGGGACGGCACAGGCGGTCAAGGCCAGGAATGGACGAACCCCTGGCCGAATATCGGCCACCGCCCGAGGCCGGGCGCATATGCCCCTGGTCTACGGCCAGTCGGGCGGCGGTACGGACGGCCCGGCGGGGCCGACGCGGGTCGGTCCGTTTCCCTGTTGCCACCCGCCCACGGGGGTGGCGGGTGGCAACAGGAAAGCGGACCGTGCCACGGGAACCGCGCGGCCGGGCCAGGGCGTCCCCTCCGGCACCGGATGATCACTGTCTGTCGCACGGAGGACGTCGCCATGGCCGCTACGGCTGACCGCTACCTCTACCTCGCCCGCCACGGCGAGGCCCTGCCCGACGAGAGCGGACTGACGGAGAACGGGCGCCGCCAGGCCGTCCTGCTCGGCCGGCGGCTCAGGGGCAGTCCGCTCTCCGTGGTGCTGCACAGCCCGCTCGCCCGCGCCGAGCAGACCGCGCGCCTGATCCACGGCGAACTCGACGGCGTTCCGCTGGAGTCCTCGGAGCTCGCCGGGGACTACATCCCCTACGTGCCCCGCGCGGAGGAGCTGCCGGCGCAGTGGGCCGAAGGGCTGCTCGACCGGCTCGCGCGGTTCCCGGCGCGGATGCGCGAGCGGGGGCGGGAGCTGGCGCCCGCCGCGCTGGAGCGGTTCGCGCGCCCCGTGGAGGGCGACGAGCCGCGCCATGAACTGGTCGTCACCCACAACTTCCTCATCGGCTGGCTCGTCCGGGCAGCCTTCGACGCTCCGAACTGGCGCTGGCAGGGGCTCAACCACGCCAACGCGGCCCTGACAGTGATCCGTTACGCGTCCGACCGCCCCGCCTCCGTCGTCTTCTTCAACGACATGGGGCATCTGCCGCCGGAGCTCCGCTGGACCGGCTTCCCTCCGGAGTTCCACGTCTGAGCGACCGGGCGGCGAGCGGCGGATGGCCGGATTCCGCGCGGCGGTACGCCGGTGGTGTCCACCTATGATCGTTTCGAGGGTCCGGGCGGGGGTCGATCCAGGCGATCGGGGCACCGGCCCGGCGCGACCGCACGCGACCACGGAGGCTGAACGGGCATGGCTGAGCGACAGGTTGTCATCGTCACCGGAGGCGGGACGGGGATCGGCGCCGCCACCGCCCGGCTGCTGGCCGGCGCCGGACACCGGGTGGTCGTGGCCGGGCGCCGCCCCGAGCCGCTGCGCGAGATCGCCGAGGAGACCGGCGCCCTGGCCCACCCCTGCGACATCGGTGACCCCGAGGCCGTACCGGGGCTGGTGGACGCGGCCCTCGCGGCGTACGGCCGGCTCGACGGGGTGGTGCTGAACGCCGGAACCGGACGCAGCGGGGCCGTCGGCGACACCTCCGTGGAGGACTGGGACCTGGTGATGCGCACCAACCTCACCGGCCCGTTCCTGCTGCTGCGCAGCGCGCTGCCGCACCTGGTCGAGGCCCGCGGCTCCGTCGTCGCGGTCGCCTCGGTCTCCGCGCTGCGCAACGGGGTGGGCAACGCCGCCTACGCCACGTCGAAGGCCGCGCTGCTCCAGCTCTGCCGCTCCCTGGCGGTCGACTACGGGGCGAAGGGGCTGCGTGCCAACACGGTGTGTCCGAGCTGGGTCCGTACGGAGATGGCCGACCGGCGTATGGCGCGGTTCGCCGAGGAGGCGGGCCTCGCGGACGTCGACGAGGCGTACGAGACGGCCACGCGGCTGCTGCCCGCCCAGCGGCCGGGTGAGCCGCGGGAGGTCGCCGAGGCCATCGCGTGGCTGCTCTCCCCGGCCGCGTCGTTCGTCAACGGCGCGACGCTCACCATCGACGGCGGGGCGACGGCGCTCGACCCCGGGACGGTGCCCTTCGACTACCGCGTCGAGAGGCGCGGGGACGCGACCTGACCTGGGCCGCGACCTGACGTGCGGGGCCGGTCCGGTGGCCGTCGGGCCGCCGGACCGGCGTCGGCCGGCTCCCGGTCAGGGACCCGAGACCAGGTTCACCACGTTGCTCGCGGAGTTGGCGGTGCCTCCCTTGTCGTTGATGACGTGGCTGATCGTGCCCGTACCGCCCAGCGAGACCGTCACCATGTCGTGGAAGCGGACGCCGGCGGTGTTCGGCGCCTCGAAGGCCCGCTCGGCCACCACCGAGGGGTTGGCGCTGAAGTAGCAGTAGCTGCCCAGGCCCCACGCCTCGTGGCTGGTCACCGCACTCGCGACCTTGTACGCGTCGTAGCCGCGGGTCGAGCCGTTCGTCCACGCGGACTGGTTCGGCGGGTCGTAGGGCATCTCGTTCTGGAAGAAGTACGTACGGCCGCCGTTGCCGTTCCAGATCACCTGGTGCTGCTGGTAGTGCTCGACGAACAGGCCGTACATCGTCACGTCGGTGCCGTTGACGACCAGTCCGTTCGCGGCCGTGTTGCTGGACCAGCCGACGCCGCTGCCGTGGTCGGCGCGCCACAGCCACATGTGGTCGCCGATCACGTCGGAGCTGTTGACCACCAGGCTCTGGGTGGCCCGGCCGACGCCCGCGCCGCCGATGCGGAAGAAGACGTCGTGCAGCGAGGTCGGGTCGGCGGCGTGCCGGGCGGTCGCGCCCGGGGCGCCCACCCGCATAAGGAGCGCGGAGTTGGTGGGACCGGCGTCGATGAGCAGTCCGGCGACCTTGACGCCGTCGACGTCCGCGACGTTCATGGCGGTGACGCCGTTGTCGGGTATCAGGGTCGCCAGACCCAGGCCGAGGACGACGGTGTCCGGGCGGTTCACCTCGATGGTCTGGTTCAGGTGGTAGACACCGGGGGTGAACAGCAGGTTCTTGCCCTGCGCCAGCGCTCCGTTGATGTCCGCCGCGGTGGCGCCGGGCTTGACGACGAAGAACTGGCCGATCGGGAGCGAGGTGCCCGCGGGGGTGCCGTTCGCCCAGGTCGTGCCCTGGGTCGCGGTGCGCAGCGCGGGGACGAACACCTGGTAGGCGCCGGCCGCGTCCACGTACAGGAAGGGCTTCTCCCGGGTCACCGGGCTCTGCGCCACGGTGGTGTAGGGCGGGCTGGGGAAGGTGTTGGCCGGGGCGTTGGTGTCGCCGACGAAGACCATGTTCCAGTTGGAGCCGTTCCAGCTGCCCCACTGGCTGTTGCGCGAGAGCCACTGCTGCTGCGAACCGGACCGCACCTGTCCGTCGATCTTGGAGTCGGCCATGAACCCGCCGCTGGACCAGCCGCCGTCGTCGAGCTGGAGGTTTCCGCGCACATGCATACGGCGGTACGGGGCGGCCTGCGAGACGGCCCAGCGGTCGCTGCCTCCGTTGGGGGTGACCGACAGGTTCTCGGCGGAGCGCCAGAAGTTCTGGGTGGCGTTGCCCTGGAACCAGTCGGCCTCGGCGTGCACGGCGCCGTTGATGGTCACCGCGTCCGGGGTGAGGCCGAGCCCGGCCACCTGGGTGTAGAAGCCGACGTTGGCGTCCACGTTGTAGCTGCCCGGCTTGAAGAGCAGGGCCTGGCGCTGGGCGCCGAACTGGTTGGACTCCTGCCGGCCGAAGACCTGGTCGAGCCTGCTCTGGATGGTGGCCGAGGACATCGACGGGTCGAAGACGGACACATTGGGCCCGAGGTCGGGGTCGCCGCCGCTCGGCGGCTGGCTGTCGGCCGCGTCGACCTGGAACGACTGGGCCGTACTGCCGTTGCACGCGTACTGCTGCATCCGCGCCCCGTCGGCCGTCGAGGCGGCCGGGACGTCGAGGCACTTGCCGCTGTTGCGGTTGACGAAGTGGTACCGGCCGGCGGCCTCCTCGACGGGCTTCCACTGCTGGTTGCCACCGCCGCCGTACGTCCAGAGCTGGACCGGCGCTCCGTCGGCGGTGGAGACGTCGGTGACGTCCCAGGACTTGGCGGTGTCGTTGCGGTTGTCCACCCGGACATAGCCGCTGTCGGTGGGCTGGAACCGCCACTGCTGTGCGGCGGTCGCGTTGCAGGTGTACTGCTGGACTGCCGTGCCGTCGGCGGTCCCGGCCGACGCCGCGTCCACGCACTTGCCGCTGTGCTGCGCGGTCACGGTGACCCAACCGGTGGGCAGGGTCGCGGCTCGGGCTTCGGGGGCGGTGAAAACACCGGTGGTCAAGGAGGCGGCGAGCGCTCCGACGGCCACCAGTGAGGCTGCTCTGCCACGCACGCTCCGACGGTCGGGCGGAGTGGGGGTTGCGGGAATGGTCATGGCCTCACCCTTTCTTCAAGGCGTGAAGTTAGGGCTCCCCCATGGACACGTCAAGGGTTCAGACCTCGAACGTCTGGTCTGAACCAGGGGCTTGACAGACTGTTGGCTCACCACTTAAGCCACAGGGCGAAATAAGAGGTTTTCGCCAAGGTGTAGACCAATTTCGACAGAAACCGGAGCTCTTGTGTTCACTGCATGAACGAACAAAGAGCCATACGGCAGCACCAAAGAACATTCCCTGAAGCATTAAGCGGCGAGCAGACCACTTGGAGTCCCCCGGTCATCGCGATCCGCCTGAGCTGCGAGACTGCAATTCCAACGCCCGTCAAATTGACGAACCATCAGCATTTGTCGGGAGAAGCGAAACGCTCCTGAAAGACCGATTCACCCCGTATTGCGGGGCAGATTAAGCCCGTCCGGCCCGTATCCGAAAATTCCGTTGTCATCTCGTTAAGGGCTAACTTCTTGACGGCATCGCAGGGGCAGGGTTGGCTTCCAGCCACCTCGGCCGAAATTTATGCGGCCATGTCAGGGAGGTTGTTTTTAAGTGAGCACGCGTATCGGCCGTGGAGCGATGACAGCGGGTGTCGTCGCGATGGCCGTCACCCTCGCCGCATGCGGCGGCGGGAGCAAGTCCGACGGGTCCGGGCAAGGCGCCAAGAAGAAGGACCTCAAGATAGGCCTGCTGCTTCCGGAGAAGCAGGCTGCTCGCTACGAGAAGTCGGACAAGCCGCTCATCGAGAAGATGGTCGGTGAGCTGACCAGCGGCAAGGGTCAGGTCGTCTACGCGAACGCGGAGCAGGACGCGGCGCGGCAGAACCAGCAGGTCGACGCCATGATCGCCAAGAAGGTCGACGCGCTCATCATCGACGCGGTGGACTCCAAGGCCATCGGCGGCGCGGTGCAGCGGGCCAAGGACGCGGGCATCCCCGTCGTCGCCTTCGACCGGCTCGCCGAGGGCCCCGTCGACGCCTATGTCTCGTTCGACAACGAGGACGTCGGCCATGTGCAGGCCAGGGCCCTGCTGGACACCCTGGGCACGAAGGCCAAGGACGGCCAGATCGTGATGATGAACGGTGCCCGCACCGACCCGAACGCCGCCCAGTTCAAGAAGGGCGCGCACGCCGAGCTGGACGGCAAGGTGAACATCGGGAAGGAGTACGACACCAAGGAGTGGAAGCCGGAGAACGCCGCCGCGAACATGCGCAGCGCGATCACGGCGCTGGGCAAGGACAAGATCATCGGTGTCTACTCCGCCAACGACGGTATGGCCGGCGGCATCATCAGCGCCCTCAAGGCCGCGGGCGTCTCCAAGCTGCCGCCGGTCACCGGCCAGGACACCGAACTCGCCGGAGTCCAGCGCATCGTGGCGGGCGAGCAGTACATGAGCGTCTACAAGTCGTACGCGGAGGAGAGCCCGATCGCCGCGCAGATGGCGGTCGCGCTGGCCAAGAAGCAGAGCCTCATCTCCATCGCCAACTCCAAGACCAACAGCCCGACCAAGAGCGACATCCCCACCGCGCTCGTCCCGGTCGTCGCCGTGATCAAGGAGAACATCCGCTCCACCGTCATCTCCGACGGCCTCTACACGATCGACGAGATCTGCACGCCCAAGTACAAGGCCGCGTGCAAGTCCGCCGGACTGCAGTGACGGCCCCGGCCGTAGCGCGCGCACTCCGACCGTGAAGACCTCTGCCCGGCCCGCAGGACGCGGGCCGGGCAGAGGTCTTTCCCGTTGCCGTACAGGACGGGGTTACGGCCCCGTCAGCCCGTCGTAGGCGGCCTTCGGCGGGCGGCGCAGCCGGGGCTCCGGGCGGGCCGCGCCGGAGGCGCACGGCTCGAACCCGAAGGGCGCGAGGAGCTCGGCCCGGAAGGACGCGGGCGCGGTGGCGTAGGCGGGCAGGGACGCGTCGTCCACGATGCGCAGGACCGGGTCCAGGACGACTTCCAGGGCCGCCGGGTGGGCCGTCGGGGCTATGCCCACGGCGGCGAGCAGCCAGTGGTCCTCCTCGCCCGGTATCCGTCCCTCGTGGTCACGCGCGGGCATCAGCGCCGGCCGCAGTCCGTGCAGCCGCAGGAGGGCTCTGTGTTCTTCCTCGTCGATGGAGACACCCGGCGGGATCCAGACCGCAGCCGCCTCGGGCACTCCCGACCCGGACTCGGCGACCCACACCTTGCCGGTCTCCAGACCGAAATGCGCGAGGATGAGCCGGAGTTGGGCCTGTGACGCCGAGACGAGAGCGGCGGTCTCGGGCGGCAGCCCTTGGTCGCCGGAGAGCAGACGGACTATCGCGTTCACATCCTGCAGGGACGCACGCCGAGCGCTGACCCTGTGCGCAAAAGTGAGGGCCATAAGCCGTGCCTTTCGCTGTGGTGCGTGAGGACGACTGTGGCCTCACGCACCTCTTTGGCTTCTCTTTACCGAGGCTACCCGCCCAAGGGTAAGGGCATCGTATGAATCCGGGACCCCTCGTCCGGCTGGGATTTGTGCGCCGAAGGAGGCGCCCGGGGCGCGCGACGACATCTGGGCGCCGTCGCGTGGCACCGCGAATCGGGCGGGACGGAGCCGGCGCCAGGGTGTGCGTCTGCGGCTCTCACCTTCCTGACCTGCGGTGACGGGTGCGGTAGGCGGGGATGACGCCATCGAGAACCCGGCCATGGTGCCACCTTCGCCGCGCTCCGACGCTGTCCGGCCTTCTCATGGCGCCACAGGGGTGCCATTCCGGCGGACCCCAGGTCGACGGCCTCCGCCACGAGCGGACCGTCTTCGTGGCGGCCGGGGTGCCGAGGGTGCACGTGCCCCGCGCCGACGAGGCGTCCCCCTCGCCTCAGAGGTTGTGGGCGACCGGGTGACGGGGCTCGTAGAAGGCGAGCTCCGCCCCGCTGGGCAGGCGGACCGCCGCGATCCGGCCCCACGGCTGGTCGCTGACGGGGCGCGTGATCGCGACCCCCTTCGCCAGGAAGTCCTGCACCTGGGCGGTGATGTCGTCGCACATCAGATACAGCTCGTGCTTGGGCTCGTCCGTGGTGGGATGGACGGCCAGCTCGGCGGGCGGAAGCCGGAAGATGAGCCAGCCCTGGCCCGCGTCCACCCCCGGGAAGCCGAGCACGTCCCGGATGAAGGCCCGGTCGGCGTCGGCGTCCGTGCTGTAGAAGATGGCGTGCGCGCCACTGAACATGCTGCCCTCGCTTCGTCGTTCTTCCGGCACCGGCTCGTCCCGGCATCCTCGCAGCCGGACCGCGGGCCCCCCGTCGACACGCGCGACCCGGCCGGACCCTATCCGTTCCGGGTGCGGCGGAAGTCGAGTAACGCTGGACCGGGCGGGGAGGCAGCCCGGCCGCGGCTCACCGCTCCGACCGGGGAAGGCCCGTCCGCCCGTCCGCCCGTACGCCCCGCCCCGCCCCACAGGCCACCCGGGTCACCCAGCGTCACAATGGGACCGTGGAGTGGTTCGTCGCGCCCGACTACTGGCTGAGCCGGCTGGTCTTCCAGCGGGCACTCGCCGCGATCTATCTCGTCGCGTTCCTCGGCGCGGCCCGGCAGTTCCGGGCGCTGATCGGTGAGCGCGGCATGCTCCCGGTGCCCAGCTATGTCGAGTGGGTGCCGTTCCGGCGGGCGCCGAGCGTCTTCCACTTCCGCTACTCGGACCGGTTCTTCGCCGTCTGGGCCTGGACGGGTGTCCTGGTCTCGGTGGGGCTGCTGGCGGGGGTCGACGGCCGGGTGCCGCTGTGGGGCGCGATGCTGCTGTGGCTGCTGCCCTGGGCGTTGTACCTGTCGATCGTGAACGTCGGCCAGACGTGGTACGCCTTCGGCTGGGAGTCGCTGCTCCTGGAGGTGGGGTTCCTCGCGGTGTTCCTGGGCAACGACGAGGTGGCGCCGCCCATCGTCGTACTGTTCCTGATGCGCTGGGTGCTGTTCCGCGTCGAGTTCGGGGCGGGGCTCATCAAGATGCGCGGCGACGAGTGCTGGCGCAAGCTGACCTGTCTCGACTACCACCATGAGACCCAGCCCATGCCGGGCCCGCTGAGCTGGTTCTTCCACCATCTGCCGAAGCCGTTCCACCGGGTCGAGGTCGCCGCGAACCACGTCACCCAACTGGCCGTCCCCGTGCTGCTGTTCACCCCGCAGCCGGTGGCCACGGCCGCTGCCTCGCTGATGATCCTCACCCAGCTGTGGCTGATCCTGTCGGGCAACTTCTCCTGGCTGAACTGGACCACGGTCGCCCTGGCCGTCACCGCCGTCGACTTCTCCGCGCTCACCGACGGCCGGCGCTTCCCCTCCACCCCGCTCTGGTACGAGGTGGTCGTACTGGCCGTCGCCGCGGGCCTGCTCGCCCTGAGCTACCGCCCGGCCCGCAATCTGTTCTCGCGCCGCCAGATCATGAACTACTCCTTCGACCCGCTGCACCTGGTCAACACCTACGGCGCGTTCGGCAGCGTCAGCAGGCTGCGGCTGGAGGTCGTCATCGAGGGCACGGCGGACCCGCTGCCGCTCGTGGACTCCGACTGGCGGGCGTACGAGTTCAGGGGCAAACCCGGGGATCTTAGGCACTGGCCGCGCCAGTTCGCCCCGTACCATCTGCGGCTCGACTGGCTGATGTGGTTCGCCGGTCTCTCCCCGGGCTACGCGCGGCCATGGTTCGGCCCCCTGGTGGAACGCCTCCTGGACAACGACCGCGACACCCTGCGCCTGCTCAGGCGCTCCCCGTTCCCGCCCGACAGCCCGCCCCGGTACATCCGCGCCCGGCTGTTCCGCTACCAGTACACGACATGGCGCGAACTGCGGAGGACGGGGGCGTGCTGGAAGCGGACGTACGTACGCGACTTCCTGCCGCCCACGCGCCTCGGGACGGCCGAGGGCACACCGGAAGGCATGACCGGGGGCGGGAGCGGGCTGACGGACTGACGGCAGACGGGCTGACGGGCTCACGGGCTGACGGCGGGGGTCAGGCCTGGCAGATGCCGCGCTCGTAGTCGAACGTGGCGGTCGCCTGCGAGTACCGCCACTGCGGGGCGAGCAGCTTCGACTTCAGCTGGGCCGCGGCCTCGGGGCTCTCCACCACGTATCCGAAGTCCTGGAGCCAGGAGGGGTACAGGTTCTTCGAGCCGATGTAGAAGGCCGAGTCGTCGACGGAGACCAGCTTGTGGTGCTGCGCGTACGGGTGGCCGTCGGCCCACTTCGGGCTGTCCGAGCTGCGGAAGGTGGCGAGCTGGAGGGTGGAGCACATCTTCGCCCGGGCGGCGCCCTTGTCGCCGGTGAGCAGGGCGAGACGGTCGCGCAGGGTGTCACTGACCTCGGAGAGCGACTTGATCTGCGAGTAGCCGCCGCTGCCGACCGCGCCTCGGTTGGCGGGGTCACTGACGACGATCCGCACCTTCACACCGGCGGCCATCTTCGCCGCGAGCGCGTCGTAGAGGCGGATGTCGTAGCGCGGGAGCGGCGGGCAGGTGGCGTTGACGTCCTGCTGGGAGATCTCGATGTGGTCGCGGGCGCTGCCGACGAGCGCGCGCAGGGCGCTCTCCTCGGGGTTGACCGTGTCGTAGTCCCGGTCGGCGTTGGTGTTGTCGTGCAGCCCGACGACGCACTTGGTGTCGGGCGCGGTGGGCAGCGTCGGGCGGAACGCGGAGGCCGGGTCGTTGTTCTTGATGCCGACGCCGAGACCGCCGACGGCGATCACGGGGACGTTGCCGTCGGCGTTGCCGTCGGCGGGGGTGGGGGCGTCCTGCGCGAGCGACGGCATGCAGCCGGCGCCGTTGGAGGAGGCGAACCAGACGCTGGCGATGTTGGACTTGTTCTGGCAGGTCCAGGCCCACAGCGTGTCCAGGTACTTGCCCGCGGAGCCGGCGGCCGGTCCCGTCAGTGCCAGGTCGACGTCCGAGACCGGGTGGGCGGTGTCGAGGTAGTCGTCCTTCCAGCCGTTGATACCACCGGTGAGCGCCGAGCGGTTGTCGACGACCAGCAGCTTGGAGTGGTTCCACGAGAACGCGGTCTTGGAGGTGGTCATCGAGGCCACGTTCAGGGTGACGTTCTTCGCCGCGTCGCCCAGCCTGCCGACGAGCTCGTCGCGGTACTTCGAGGGGATGACGTTGAGGTGGTAGATCGGCGCGGCGCCGACGAGGACGCGGACCCTGAGCCGGTGCCCGGCGGCGGCCGAGGCCTTGAGGCCGTCGACGACGGCGTCCTCGAACGCCCCGTTGGGGAACGGCGCGAGGGTGGATATGTCGACCGTGTGCTCGGCCTTGGAGATGTTCTCGGTCATCTTGGCGAGCAGCCGCTTGGTCCCGGGCCGCTCGGCGCACTTGTCGTCACCCCAGCAGCCGGGGGTCTGGAGCAGCCAGTCCGAGGGGTCGGCCGCCGAGGCGTCGAGCCGGTTGCCCGCGGTGCGCTCCCAGACGGTGCCCTCCAGACCGGGCGAGACCTGGCGCAGGGCCTGTTCGACCGCGTCCAGGTGCGTGGTCGTCGTCCCCGGGGCGGGCGGGGTCCCGCCGGAGTCCGCGAGCGCCGGGGCCGCGGGCAAAACCGCGAGCACGGTGGAGCAGGCCACCAGGTGACCGGCGAGACGGGTG
Organism: Streptomyces sp. YS-3; assembly: GCF_045257485.1. Classification (NCBI taxonomy): domain Bacteria; kingdom Bacillati; phylum Actinomycetota; class Actinomycetes; order Kitasatosporales; family Streptomycetaceae; genus Streptomyces; species Streptomyces sp. YS-3. The sequence continues at coordinate 18,883 of NZ_JBJHPC010000073.1, forward strand.
CGGCGGCGAAGCTGACGGTGAGCCAATGGTTTTCGCATTCTGGTCGGGAGGACGTTCACGAACGCCCGTGCGGGGTGGGCGAGTCGGTCCACGGCCCGCCCACCAAGATCAACTAGCTGAGGTTACCAATCGGGCGGAAGCGTTCGGACCGGAACGGGGAGGTGGGGTTCGCAATGGCCGAGAACCGCCGGTCGGGGGCGGCCCGGGCGCGCGGGGGTGCGCAGCCCCCGGCCCCGCCTGGAGCCGGACACGGCCCGCCACGGGCCCGTCCGCGAACGCCCACCGGCGCCACCGGGCCAGTCCGCTAC
>NZ_JBJHPC010000721.1:0-3120 GCF_045257485.1 Streptomyces sp. YS-3
GGCCTGGGCGTGGTCGGGGGGCGGCGCGGGGGCGCGGTGCTCGCCCTGGTCGGCCCGCCCGGTGTGGGAAAGACGAGTGTCGCGGAGAGCGTGGCCCACGCCATGGGCCGCAAGTTCGTCCGCGTCGCCCTCGGCGGCGTCCGCGACGAGGCCGAGATCCGCGGCCACCGGCGTACGTACGTGGGCGCCCTGCCCGGCCGGATCGTGCGGGCGGTCAAGGAGGCCGGGTCGATGAACCCGGTGGTGCTGCTCGACGAGATCGACAAGCTCGGCTCCGACTTCCGCGGCGACCCGGCCGAGGCCCTGCTCGAAGTCCTCGACCCGGCGCAGAACCACACCTTCCGCGACCACTACCTGGAGGTCGAGCTCGATCTGAGCGACGTCGTCTTCCTGGCCACGGCCAACGTCCTGGAGGCCATCCCGGAGGCGCTGCTCGACCGGATGGAGCTCGTCCGCCTCGACGGCTACACCGAGGACGAGAAGGTCGTCATCGCCCGCGACCACCTGCTCCCGCGCCAGTTGGAGCGGGCCGGGCTGGACGGCGGCGAGGTGGTCCTGGAGGAGGGCGCGCTGCGCAGGCTGGCGGGGGAGTACACCCGCGAGGCGGGCGTGCGGAACCTGGAGCGCTCGCTCGCCCGGCTGCTGCGCAAGGTCGCGGCCCAGCACGAGACCGGCGAGCGTGAACTCCCCTTCACGGTCACGCCCGACGACCTGCGCGCGCTGATCGGCCGCCCGCACCACGTCCCCGAGTCCGCCCAGGACCCGGCGGAGCGGCGCACCTCGGTGCCCGGGGTGGCCACCGGCCTCGCCGTCACCGGGGCGGGCGGCGACGTCCTGTTCGTCGAGGCGTCCCTGGCCGACCCGGAGACCGGGGCGGCGGGCCTGACCCTCACCGGCCAGCTGGGCGACGTGATGAAGGAGTCGGCCCAGATCGCGCTGAGCTTCCTGCGCTCGCACGGCGCCGAGCTGGAGCTGCCGGTGGCCGACCTCAAGGACCGGGGCGTGCACGTCCACTTCCCCGCGGGCGCGGTCCCCAAGGACGGCCCGAGCGCCGGCATCACGCTGGTCACCGCGCTGTCCTCGCTGCTCAGCGGCCGGCTGGTGCGCACCGACGTGGCGATGACCGGAGAGGTCTCGCTCACCGGACGGGTGCTGCCGATCGGCGGTCTGAAGCAGAAGCTGCTCGCCGCCCACCGCGCGGGCATCACCACGGTGGTGATCCCCAAGCGCAACGAGCCGGATCTGGACGACGTCCCGGCGGAGGTCCTGGAGAAGCTGGAGGTCCACCCGGTCGGTGACGTCCGCCAGGTCCTGGAGATCGCGCTGGCCCCGGCGCAGGTGCCGGTGGCGGTCGCGGTGTGAGCCGGGCGGTGTGAGGGGGCCGCGCGGGCGCTACGCCCGCGCGGCCTTCTCGTACAGCCGCCGGGCGCGCGCGTCGAAGAGCACGGCCGTGGAGGCCACATCGGTGTCGCCGCCGCTCAGCACGCCGATGAGCCGGCCGGGGCGGTCCGGCCCCCGGTGGTCCGCCAGCCACGGGCTGCCGCTGGTGCCGGTCCAGAACCCGGCGCAGTCGATCCGTACGTCGCTCGGCAGCTCGGGGTCCGGGCGGGTGTCGGTGGTGCAGGCGATGGGCCGGTTCTCCGGGTTGTGGTCCTCGTCCGGATAGCCGAGGACGGTGACCCGGCGCCGCGGCCCCGAGCCCCAGTCGGGCTGGGCGGCGCCCACCACGCTCTGCACGCTGCGGCCCCGGGCGTCCGGCTCCAGGGTCAGGAAGGCGTAGTCGAAGGAGTCGTCGCCGCTGTCGGACCAGCGCTCGTCGGTCTGCACGGACCTGACCTTCCAGGTGCCGTACGGAAGGGAGCCCTTGACCGCGCCGGAGAACCCGGGCGCGAACGCCATCGAGCCCGCCGACCCGGCGTCCGCGCAGTGCGCGGCGGTGGCGACGACGTTGCCCCGGGGGCTGGCGACGACACTGGCGGTGCACCAGTGCTTGTCGCCGTCGACCAGGACGCCCACGAACGGCAGTCCGGCGCCGGTCACGGCCGAGGACTGCGGGGCGGGCGCGGGCGGCACCTCGTCGGGCCGGTCCTGCTGCGGCGCCGACGCGGCCGATCCGCCGCACCCCGTGACCAGGCCCAGTATCCCCGCGGCGGTCACCCGCCCCACCGTTCGCAGCACGCGCATGGTGACCATCCTGTCGTATGACGGGACGCGGCAGGGGCAGGCCCCCGGCGCGCGTCGGCGCGCCGGGGGCCGTCGGGCCGGTCCCTCCTAGCCGTTGGCCAGGGCCTGGAGCCGGTCGTACGCCCCGTTGAACCGGGAGTGGTCGCCGACCGTCGGTCCCGAGGAGGTGTACTGCCACATCGTGTAGTAGCCCCAGCCGGCCGGCAGGGCGCCCGGGTCGGTGTTGTAGCGGGCGATCCACAGCGGGTTGGTGGAGCCGAAGGCGGCGGAGTTGCCGGTGCACTGGGTCCACCAGCTGGTGGCGGTGTAGATGACCGCGTCACGGCCGGTGCGGGTCTTGTACCGGTTCACGAAGTCGCGGATCCAGCTGACCATCCCGGCGGCGGACTTGCCGTAGCAGGCGGCGCCGTAGGGGTTCCACTCGATGTCGAGCGCGCCCGGCAGCGTACGGCCGTCGCGCGACCAGCCGCCGCCGTGGTCCACGAAGTAGTCGGCCTGGGCGGCGCCGCTCGTGGTGTCGGGCGTGGCGAAGTGGTACGCGCCCCGGATCATGCCGACGTTGTACGAGCCGTTGTACTGCTGGGCGAAGTACGGGCTGGTGTAGTACGTGCCCTCGGTGGCCTTGACGTAGGCCCACTTCACCCCGCTGTTCCACAGGGTGCTCCAGGCCACGTTGCCGTTGTGGCTGCTGGTGTCGACCCCCTCCGTCTGCACAGTCTGCACAGCCTGGACGGTCCGGGTGTCGCGCGGGAGACCGCCGGTGCCGTCGTGGGCGGCGACGCCCATGCCCATGGTGGCGGAGCCGCGGGCGGGGGGCCTGGCCGCGTCCGAGGTGCCGGGCGCGGTGAGCAGGAGGGTGAGGGCGAGGAGGAGGATTCCGGCCGCGGTGAGGGGAGCGCGGCGGGCCGTTCCGGGTCTGTGCACGGGCATTGCGTG
>NZ_JBJHPC010000722.1:0-3099 GCF_045257485.1 Streptomyces sp. YS-3
GCATCCCCCCGACCAAGCGCACCCCCTCGACCGGCGGCACCCCCTGGATCGAGCGCACCCCCTCGACCGTTCGGACCCCTCACACCTGCTCCCGTCCTCGCGCCGCGCCGACGCGTTCCCGGCGTGCCACCGCACCCTCACTTCCGCCGCTACCGCTACCGCTCCACCTCGTACGCCCGCTTCTCGACGAGCTTGCCGTCCTTGAAGCAGAACCGGAAAACGGGATCACTGTCGACGCTGTCGCCGAAGTCGGACGACATCAGTACCAGGCAGCTCGCACCGGCGGGCTCGGCGGGCCCCTTGCCGGGCAGGCCCTTCGCCAGGAACGTGTCGCCGTCGGGGAGCCGCTCGCGTACTTCCTGTTCGGAGCTGCCGACCTCGATGTCCCGGTACTCGGCGGGGCCGATCATCGCCTTGTCCGCGGACCCGGCGAAGAAGAACAGCCCGACGCCCGCGGCCACCGCGAGCAGCACCACCACCGCGAAGGCGATCCCGCACCCCAGGGCGACGCCCCCGGCCCTGCTCCTGCTGCTCATGGCCAACTCCCTCTCCGCGACGCTCAGGTCGACGTTCCAGTCGCCGTGCCGGCCGGCCTGGTGCCGGCCGGTCCCCGTCGCACCGGCCGCACCACCGTCGCCGAGCGCGAGGGCCTGGGGCTGCTGTCGGAAGTCGTCCGCCGGATCGACGAAGGTCGTCGCCTCCACCGCTCCGTAGGGCAGCACACCGGCCACCCGGAAGCCCCCGTCCGCGGTCCGTCCCGTGTGGACCATGCCGCCGACGAGCCGGGCCCGTTCGTGCAGTCCGGTCAGGCCCTGGCCGCCGCTGACCACTTCGTCCGGCAGGGGGCCGGGCACCGGCCCGTTGACGACCTCGACGACGAGCGAGTCGGGCTCGTAGCGCAGTTCCACGCCGATGGGGGCGCCCGGCGCGTGCTTGTAGGCGTTGGTCAGCGCCTCCTGGACGATGCGGTACGCCGCGTGGTCGGACGCGGCGGCCAGTTGCCGGGGCTCGCCGGTCTCGCGCAGTTCCACGGTGGTGCCCGCCGCCCGGGCCGCCGCCACCAGGGCTTCGACGCCCGCCGTGCCGCGGGCGGCGCGCTGTGCCTCGTCCCTGTGGTGGTCGGGGGCTTCGACGCCGTCGCGCAGGATGCCGACCACCGCGCGCAGTTCGTGCATGGCCGCGACGGAGGCCTCCCTCAGGACGCCGACGGCTTCACGCTGGCGGCCCGTCAGCGCCGGGTCGACCTCCAGGGCCCCGGTGTGCACGGAGATCAGCGCCAGTTGGTGGCCGAGGCTGTCGTGCATGTCCTGGGCGATGCGCTGGCGCTCGCGCAGCCGGGCCTGTCCGGCGACCATCGCGCGCTCGCGCAGCAGCTGGGCGTTGCGTTCCTGCATGGTCTGCAGGAGGGTGCGCCGCTGGTACCAGTAACGGCTGGCGAGGCCCGGCACCACGGCGATCACCATGAAGAAGAGCGCCCCGAACAGGGCGATGACGAACAGCGGGCCCTCGCCGGACTCGGTGAGCGCGAGGCCGGCCAGATAGCCGGCGAACGCGGCGCAGAAGGCGGCCAGTGCCCGCCCCGCTCCGGCGATGCGCCGCCCCGCCGAGCAGGCCACCACGAGCAGCAGCAGGGTGGCGCCCGCGCTGGCGCCGCTGAGGGCGGCCGTGGCGACGAGCACGCTCGCGGGGAACCTGCGGCGCAGCGGCGACAGGACGAGGACGGCGACGGTCACCAGGGCGGGCACCACCAGGCCGCCGTGGGCCAGCCGTCCGACGCCTGCCGCGGCCAGCGCCAGCAGGAGGGCGAGGGCCGACTCGCCGGTGATCCGGCGCCGGGACCAGGGTTCGGGTCCCGCCAGCCGCAGGCGCAGGTCCTGGATCTTCGATGACACATCCACGGCCGCACCCTAGGCAGAAGGCCGGGCGCGGTTCGGCTCTCTTTCGTCGCGGCCGGCCGAGACGAAAGTCTCCGTGACGTCCTTTACCGAGTACCGGGCCGCACTTGGGCGCGGGAAGGTTCTTCCTGGGCTCGGGAAGGTTCTTCCGGCGCCGGAAAGTTCTTTCGGGCATCCGGGAACGCGAAAGCCCCGCCGGTCGTTTGACCTGCGGGGCTTCCGTTCTGTGGGCGAGGGGGGATTTGAACCCCCACGTCCCGAAGGACACTGGCACCTGAAGCCAGCGCGTCTGCCGTTCCGCCACTCGCCCGAGTGGTGTCCGAGGCCTTCGCACCTTTTCGGTGCGCTTGCCTGGCGACGTCGAGAAGATTAGCACGCTGCGCAGGGTGGATTCACATCCGTTGTTTCCACCGCCCCTGGCGGGCAGGAGAGGGGAAGGAACGACGACGTACGGCGACGGTTCGGGGACCCACAGAAACCTCACAGGCCCCCGAGGGGAACGAGGAGGGGCCGCACCCACTCCTCCACGGTGCACCCCGGGTGCGGGACACTGTGAGGAGGCCACCTCTACGATCCGTGTGAGAGGTGACACTCGTCCACCGGTCACAGAAGGGGAACCAGCCGATTTCCCGACGCGTGGATACGATCAGTAAGCAGTACCAGGACGACAACGACGGAGGAGGTGCCCCATGGGAGTCCTGAAGCGTTTCGAGCAGCGTCTCGAAGGCCTGGTCAACGGCACCTTCGCGAAGGTCTTCAAGTCCGAGGTCCAGCCCGTCGAGATCGCCGGCGCCCTCCAGCGCGAGTGCGACAACAACGCGACGATCTGGAACCGTGAGCGGACCGTCGTCCCCAACGACTTCATCGTCGAGCTCAGCGCGCCCGACTTCGAGCGCCTGAGCCCGTACTCGGGCCAGCTGGGCGACGAACTGTCCGGCCTGGTCCGCGACTACGCCAAGCAGCAGCGCTACACGTTCATGGGGCCGATCAAGGTCCATCTGGAGAAGGCCGACGATCTCGACACCGGTCTGTACCGGGTGCGCAGTCGTACGCTCGCCTCCAGCACCGACCAGCAGGACCTGCACAGCCAGCAGGAGCAGCACGCCAGGCCTCCGGGTCCGGCCCGTCCCGCTCCCGTCGCACCGCCGCAGCCCGCCCAGGGCCGCGGCGGCTACGGCTATCCGCCCACCGCGGCACCGCCGAT
>NZ_JBJHPC010000723.1:0-3094 GCF_045257485.1 Streptomyces sp. YS-3
CCCCGAACTCCCAGTCGTGGACCTCGATGGCGTCGTACCGGTCGGACGTCAGCACCGCACGGGCGGTCTCCGCGTCCGGCGCCCGCACCAGCGCCGCCGTGCCCACCCAGGTCGAGCCGTCGTCGGACAGCAGCGGCCCGTACGCGATCAGGTCGTCCCGGTCGGCCGGGACGACCAGGTCGGCGGGCTCCCCCGCGCCGAGCCCGAGGACGAGGTACCGGTCGCTGCCGCTCCGGCCGCCCGGGAACTCCCACATGGTGCGCCCCAGCAGATTGCGCCACCGGCGCAGCAACACGTCCCGGTAGGCACCGGCCTGGTAGCCGGGTTCGTCGAAGGCGAACGCACGAGCCGCGGCCGGATCCGGCAGGTCGACGATGTGCACACTGCCGCTGGGCGTCTCACCGTCCGCGGCGAACGTCGGCCCTCGGGCGATCAGCTCCTTCTCGTACCCGTCCATGTAGGACCAGTGGGCTTCCAGCAGTTCGGCGCGCAGCTTGAGGGAGCCGGGCCGGTCGCGGTGGTAGCAGAAGAACTCCATGGTCATGGAGTCTTCCCTACCGGCCCCGCGCCTCAAAGCGCTTTCGACGGGCCCCGGTGCCTCCGGGGCGCGGGGGGCCGCCGAGCCGGATGCGGACTCCCTTGGGGAATGGCCGCGTTGGACGCAGCGGGCAGGCGCCCGTCTCCGGCGTATACGGCGGAAACGGGCTGGCCGGAGGGGCGCCGGGTGCCGTTGTCCCTCGGCCGACCGGCGACGCCGGGCCGCGACCAGCAGGCCCGCGCCTCCCGTGAGGGCGAGCGCCGTGCCACCGGCGGCCCACGGCAGTGCGGAGCCGGCTCCGGTGGAGGCGAGCGCGGTGCCGCCCGTCCGGGTCACCGTGCTGTCGTGCGAGTCCCTAGCCGCCGTGACGCCGCCGGTGCCCGGCTTCTCACCGCCGCCCGTTCCGTATCGCCGTCACGAGTCCGGTCACCAGCCGCGCCCGCTCGGCCAACGCGTCGACCACGACGTACTCGTGGTCGGCGTGGGCGCCACCCCCGACCGCCCCCAGGCCGTCGAGCGTCGGCACTCCGAGTGCGGCCGTGAGGTTGCCGTCGCTTCCACCGCCGACCGCCACCCCCTCCAGACCGGGAGCCAACTCCTTGGCCAGCGCGAAGAGTTCGGCCGAGGCCGACTCGGGCATGGGGGGCCGGCCGATCGCCCCCTCCACCGCGATCCGCGCCCCGTCGAGACGCGGGGCCAGCGCCGCGAAGGCCGCTTCGACGCGGTCCTGCTCCTCGGCGGACTCCACCCGGACATCCACGACCACGGTCGCCCCGGCGGGGACGACGTTGTCCTGGGTCCCGGCGGACGCGACGGTCGGGGTGACCGTGGTACCGAGCTCCGGGCGGGCGAGCGCCGCGATGTCCAGCACCTGGTGGGCCGCTTCGACCAGGGCGTTGACCCCGGCCTCGGGCTCCAGTCCGGCGTGCGAGGCCCGACCCGTGACCGAGACGCGGAACGTGCCGCAGCCCTTGCGGCCGGTCTTCAGTCCGCCACCGTCGGCGGCGCCCTCGAAGACGAGTACGGCGCCGCACGCCAGGGCCCGTTCCTCGATCAGCGCCCGCGAGGAGCCGGAGCCCACCTCCTCGTCGGAGGTCACCAGGATCTCGACGCCCGACAGGTCGTCGAGCGCCGCCAGACCGTGGACGGCCAGCACCAGCCCGCCGAGCATGTCGAAGACACCGGGCCCGGTCGCGCGCCCGTCCTCCACCCGGAACGGGCGCCGTTCGAGCGTGCCGAGGGGAAACACCGTGTCGTGATGACCGAGGATCAGAACACGGGGATCGCCCCCGCCGGACCAGTGGACATGCGGCCCGGCCACGCTCTCGACGAGTACGGCCCGCCCGCCGAGCCGCCTCTCGATGACGGCCGCGACCGTGGCGGCCGAAGCCGCCAGGGCGCCGGTATCACGTGAGGGAGACTCGACTTCGACGAGTGTCCGAAGGTCCTCGATCATCGCGTCGACACATACCGCGACGCTTCTGTGGCTGGTCACACCGTCAGCGTACTGGGTACGCGTCCGCCGGCCCCCGGTGCTCCCGGGCCCTCCCCCGGCGCCGCCCGCGCCCGGGTGCCGGACGCACGCAGGGCCCCGGGCATGCCCTCAAGGGGCTCCCGGGGCCGGGCTGTTGGGCGGAGTCGCTACGGGGCGACGGGCAGCTGCCGCTTGTGCTCGGTGAGGTGGTAGCGGCGCACGATCGTGTCGAAGGCACGCTGGTCCACCGGCTTGCCCTCCAGGAAGTCGTCGATGTCGTCGTAGGTGACACCGAGCGCGTCCTCGTCGGCCTTGCCGGGGGCGAGGGTCTCCAGGTCGGCCGTGGGGACCTTCCACACCAGTTCGGCGGGCGCGCCCAGCGCGTCCGCGAGCGCGCGCACCCGGCGCTTGGTCAGACCGGTCAGCGGCACCAGGTCGGCGGCGCCGTCGCCGTACTTGGTGAAGAAGCCGGAGACCGCCTCGGCGGCGTGGTCCGTGCCGACGACCAGGCCGTTGTGCGCGCCGGCCACCGCGTACTGGGCGATCATGCGCTGGCGTGCCTTGATGTTGCCGAGGACGAAGTCCTGGTGGTGGTCGTCGCGGAAGGCCACGTCGGCGGTGACCGCCGCCTCCAGCGCGGCGTCGCTGGCCGGCTTGATGTCCACGGTCAGGACCTGGTCGGGCTGGATGAAGGAGAGCGCGAGCTGCGCGTCGTGCTCGTCGGCCTGGACGCCGTACGGCAGACGCATCGCGTAGAACCGCGCCTCGTGCCCGGCGGCGCGGGCCCGCTCGACGGCGAGCTGGCACAGCCGCCCGGTGGTGGTGGAGTCGACACCGCCGCTGATACCGAGCACGAGGGAGCGCAGTCCGGTCGAGGTCAGCCGCTCGGTGAGGAAGGCCACCCGCCGCTCGATCTCCCGCTCGGCCTCGAAGGTCTCGGCGACCTGGAGCTCCCGGGCGATCTCCTGCTGCAGGGCGATGGACGCCGGCTCACTCACGTCTGCTCCTCGTTTCCGGTCAACGGTGTGCTGTCCGCACCACCCTACCCAGCGGGATGTGGGGGCGCCGGACGGGACCGGGGG
>NZ_JBJHPC010000724.1:0-3093 GCF_045257485.1 Streptomyces sp. YS-3
GCCAAGGCCGTCGACATAGCCCTGACCGCGCCGGTCTCCCTCACCACCGTCGGCCTCGCCGTGGCCCTCGCGGTCGCGGGCGGTCTCGTCGCGGGCGGCTTCGGCGGCTGGCGCGCCTCCCGGCTGCGCCCCGCCGACGCCCTGCGCCGCGTCGCCTGACCGCCGCGCATCGCCCACTCACGTACGTACGAAAGGAGGTGACCCCGGGTCATGTATGAACTCAGCGGCGTCACCAAGCGGTACCAGCGGGGCAAGGACACCGTCGACGCGCTCGCCGGAGTCGATCTGACCATCGAGGACGGCGGCCGTCTGGTCATCCAGGGCCCCACCGGCGGCGGCAAGTCCACCCTGCTCCAGATGCTCGGCGGCCTCGACCGGCCGACCCGGGGCAGCGTCGTCCTGGACGGCGTCGACCTGGCGAGCCTGCCCGAGGCGCGGCTCACCAAGGTGCGGGCCGAGTCCATCGGCTTCGTCTTCCAGAGCTTCAACCTCATCCCCACGCTCACCGCCCAGGAGAACGTCGAGACCGCGCTCGTCCCGCTCGGCCTCTCCGCCGCCGACCGGCGCGAACGCGCCGCCGACGCGCTGGTCTCGGTGGGCCTGGGCGAGCGCCTGGCCCATCTGCCCGGCGAGATGTCCGGCGGTCAGCAGCAGCGCGTCGCCATCGCCCGCGCGGTCGTCAAACGCCCCAAGGTCCTGCTCGCCGACGAGCCCACCGGCAACCTCGACGAGGACATGCGCGACGAGATCATGGAGGTCCTGGAGGGACTGTGGAAGGAGCACGGGCTGACCTTCGTCATGGTCACCCATGACACGGCCCTGGCCCGCCGCGCGCCGCGCATCGCCGTCATCCGCAGGGGAAAGGTGACGATCACGGAGAACGCGGCGGCGTGAGTCCCCCGGTCACGGGGAGCGCGTCGGAGGAGTGACGGGAGCCGGGCGGCCACCGGGGGCCGAGGGGTCCGGGTCCGGAGCGGCGGCCCAGCTCGCCAGCAGCCGCAGCGAGTCCGCCGAGGGCGAGCCCGGCTCCGCGTAGTACGTCACGAGCGACAGATCGTGCTCCTCGGGCAGCTTCAGCGTCTCGTACGACAGCGTCAGCTCACCCACCAGCGGGTGGTGCAGCCGCTTGGTGCCGTGGCCCTTCTGGCGGACGGTGTGGGCGGCCCACAGCGTACGGAACTCGTCGCTCTTCACCGACAGCTCGCCCACCAGCGCCGAGAGCAGCGGGTCGTCCGGGTAGCAGCCCGCGCACAGCCGCAGCACGCCGACCACCTCGGCCGCCTTGTCCTCCCACTCCAGGTACCGCTCGCGGGCGGTCGGGTCGAGGAAGACGTGCCGGGCGAAGTTGCGCTCCTCCGCCGGGAGCGAGACGAAGTCACCGATCAGGGCGGCGGCCATCCGGTTCCAGGCCAGCAGGTCCAGCCGGCGGCCCAGGACGTACGCGGGCACCGCGTCCATGGAGTCGATCAGATGCGTCAGCTGCGGCCTGAGCTGCACCTGGCGGGAGAGCCCGGCCTTCTTCTTCTTGGCCGCGGTCGGCTGGGCCAGATGCGTCAGATGCTGCCGCTCGGCGTCGGTCAGCCGCAGCGCCCGCGCGATCGCGTCGAGCACCTCGGCCGACACGTTCTGCCCGTTCCCCTGCTCAAGGCGGGTGTAGTACGCCACCGACACCCCGGCGAGCTGGGCCAGCTCCTCCCGGCGCAGCCCCGGCACCCGGCGGTGGCGCCCGAAGTCGGGCAGGCCCACATCGCCCGGCTTGAGCCGGGCCCGGCGGGAGCGGAGGAATTCGCTGAGTTCGGCACGCTGGTCCATGACACCCAAGTATCCGCCGTCGTACGACCGTGAGCCTGACCCTGCCAGTGGTACGCACAGCGGACGTACGAAGGACAGGGGGGTGGGTGGCACGCGAAAGCTGGGGCACCTTGGTGGACGTACCCGACAAGCCCGAGGAGTCAAGGCAATGACCACCGTCGCCGCCTACGCCGTCCCCGCCGCCAAGGCGCCGCTGGAGCGCACCACCATCGAGCGCCGCGCCGTCGGCCCGCACGACATCCTGATCGAGATCAAGTACGCCGGCATCTGCCACTCCGACATCCACCAGGCCCGCGAGGGCTGGGGCGAGGCCATCTTCCCGATGGTCCCCGGCCACGAGATCGCCGGTGTGGTCACCGAGGTGGGCTCCGGCGTCACCAAGTACACCGTGGGCGACCGGGTCGGCGTCGGCTGCTTCGTCGACTCCTGCGGCGAGTGTGAGCAGTGCGCGGCCGGGCAGGAGCAGTTCTGCGCCCGCGCCGTGGGCACGTACAACGCCGTCGGACACGACGGCGAGCCCACCTACGGCGGCTACTCCACCCACGTCGTGGTCAGCGAGCGCTTCGCCGTCCGTATCCCCGACGCCCTCGCGCTCGACGTGGCCGCGCCGCTGCTCTGCGCCGGGATCACCCTGTACTCGCCGCTGAAGCGCTGGCAGGCGGGCCCCGGCAAGAAGGTCGCGATCCTGGGCCTCGGCGGCCTCGGCCACATGGGCGTCAAGATCGCGCACGCGCTCGGCGCCGAGGTGACCGTGCTCAGCCAGACGCTGCGCAAGCAGGAGGACGGGCTGAAGCTGGGCGCGGACCACTTCCACGCCACCAGCGACCCGGAGACCTTCACGAAGCTCGCCGGCTCCCTCGACCTGATCGTCTCGACGGTCTCGGCCCCGCTGGACCTCGGCGCCTACCTCTCGCTCCTGAAGCCCGGCGGCGCGCTGGTGAACGTCGGCGCCCCCGAGGAGCCGAACTCGCTCAACATGTTCGGCCTCATCGGCGGCAACAAGATCCTCGCCGGTTCGATGATCGGCGGCATCGCGGAGACCCAGGAGATGCTGGACTTCTGCGCCGAGCACGGCCTGGGCGCGGAGATCGAGGTGATCCGCGCGGAGCAGGTGAACGAGGCGTACGAGCGGGTGCTGGCCAGCGATGTGCGGTACCGGTTCGTGATCGACACGGCGACGATCTGAGGGGGGCTTACGCGGACGCGGACGCGGATGCGGACGCTGGGACGGGTGCGGGTGCGGGTGCGGGTGCGGGTGCGGGTGCGGGTCCGGGTCCGGGT
>NZ_JBJHPC010000725.1:0-3091 GCF_045257485.1 Streptomyces sp. YS-3
GGCCCATGGGGCGGGCGTGGTGGGGGAGTTCGACGGCGAACCCGGCGAACTCATCGGGGAGTTCGACGGGGAGCGGATCAGCTGCGCGGTGGCGGAGCCGGACGGAGTGATTCCCTCCGTCACGGTCGTCCTGCTGCACGGCGCCGGCACCGGCGACAAGGCGCGGCTCGCCGAGCTGGGCGAGGACTTCCGCGCCCGTGGCCACCGCGTTCTCGCCCTCGACTTCTCCGGTCACGGCGCCTCCAGCGGCAAGCTCGCGGAACTGAGCCTGGAGCGCCGTTTCCGGCAGGCGCGGGCGGCGATCGACGCGTATGTCCCGCCCGGCCACAGTCTGGTGCTGACCGGCTTCAGCATGAGCGGTCACACCGTCGCCGACCTGGCCGCGCACTACGGGTCCCGGGTCGCGGGGATCGGCCTGTGCGCGCCCGCCGTGTACGCGGACGCGGCATGGTCCGAACCGTTCGGGGCCGAGCCGGGAGCACCCGGCACGCCGCCCGACGCGCCCGTCTCGCGCTTCACGGAGATCCTCCGTACGCCCGACAGCTGGCGCGACTCCCGCGCCCTGGACGTCTTCCGGGCGCTGCGCACGCGGGTGGTCCTGGCCGTGCCGGAGGTGGACGAGATCATTCCGTACGCCGTCACCGAGGCCGTGACCGAGGCGCTGGCCGCCGGGAACGAGTCCCGCTTCACCCGCCTTGTGTACGAGGGAGCGCACCATCGCCTCGGGGTCTGGTTCAGGGAGCACCCGGCCGAGCGCGGTCGCTTCGTGGACGCGGTCCTGGACGACCTGGGCGCGGACGGCTGGGAGCTGACCCGCCGATGGGTGGACAAGCACCTCCCGGAGGGCGAGCGCGTACGGGAGGCGGTGGCGCTGCGGGGCGGCTGGACGTCACAGATGCGAGCGGTTCGTACGGAGTGGACGGGGAGGACGGGGAGAGCTGGGAAGACGGAGGGATCGAAGGGGCCGGAGGGGCCGGAGGGTGATGGAGCGCGGCGGGAGCTGGTCCTGCGGTCCTTCGCCAAGCCCTTCTACCGGCGGCACGCGGCGGGCCTCCTCGCGCGCGAGGCCGCGGTGCTCCAGCTCTTGGCCGGGACAGACGTGCCCGCGCCCATACTCGTGGCGGCCGACCCACAGGGTGCGTACTGCGACCATCCCTCGCTCCTGATGACCCGCCTGGAGGGCGCGGTCCGGGTCGACGAGGCCGATCTGGAACGGCGGATCGCACTGCTGGCGGGGCAGTTGCTGGACATCCACCGCATCCGGGTGGCGGAGGGCGAGCGGCCCAGGGAGTACGAGCCGTGGACCTCCGCCGACCGTGTGCGCGTCCCCCAGGACACCGCGCGGCCCGACCTCTGGCGCCGGGCGACCGACGTCATCCGGCAGCCCCCACCCGCGTACGAGGGGTGCTTCCTGCACCGGGACTTCCACCCGGGGAACGTGCTGTTCAGCGGCGCGGGCGACGAGCTGCGGATCAGCGGGGTCGTGGACTGGGTGGAGACGTCGTGGGGCCCGGCGGCGCTCGACGTGGCGCACTGCTCGACCGCGCTCGCGCTGCTGCACGGGACAGGGGCCGCGCGGGAGTTCGTGGCGCGCTACACCGCCGGGGGCGGACGGCTGGGCACCGGGCTGCTGCACTGGCAGCTCCTGGACGCGCTGGCCTACGCGCCGGACGCCGAGAAGGTCGCGGGTCCGTGGCGGGAGTTGGGGCGTACGGATCTGACGCCCGAGCTGCTTGCCGGACGGCTGGAGGAGTACATCGCGTCGCTGCTCGACGGGGCGAGCGGGGCGGCGGGAGGGGTCTGACCGGCGGGTCTGACCGGCGGGTCTGACCAGCGGGTCTGAGGAGTGCGCCTGAGGAGCGGGTATTAGGAGCAGAAGACCGCCGCTCCCCTGGCGGGTCCGGTGGTCCTGCGGTCCGGTGGTCCGGCGGGCGTGGGCGCCGCGCCGCGCAGGCGACGCCACCAGCCGCGAACAAGCGTCCTGGTGGAAGCAGACGGACGAGGTCCCCGGGCATTCACCTGGGATGCCCGAGGACCTCTCTGTCCTTCGGTTCCGCTCCGACGGCGACACTCCCCCGAGTGTGGTTGTCCACTGAGCACCGGCGGACCGGATCCGATGGAAAGATCTAATCAGCGCTCACCAACAGATCGCTAACATGTGGCCAACGGTCGACGGGGCAGCCGGTGGACGGGCAGTGGGGGAACCGGTGGAGCTCGGGGTGTGTGTGCGATTCGGCCTGCTCGGTCCGCTGATCCTGGAAGGCGCACCCGTAGGCAGCGGCAAGATCCGGTCACTGCTCGCCGCCCTTCTGACGCGACCTGGCCGGGTCGTCCCCATCGACGATCTGAAGCTGGCGCTGTGGGGCGACGAACCGCCCGCCTCCGCCACCGCTTCCCTGCACAACCACGTGGCCCGGCTGCGACGGCTGCTCGACTCGGAGGACCGGATACGGGCCGTGCCGCCGGGGTACGTCCTGCGGGTCGACCCGGGCGAGCTCGACATCCAGGTGTTCGAGGTCCACGCGCGCGCGGCGCTCGACGCGTACAACCGGGGCGACTGGCCGGTGGTGGCCGAGGAGACCGCCGCCGCCCTCGCGCTGTGGCGCGGCGCCCCGCTCAGCGGGCTCTACGACCCGGAGGACGGCGAGCCCGCCCTCGTCCAACGACTCGGGGAGACGCGACTGCTCGTCCTGGAGGGGAAGTACGAGGCGGAGCTGCGGCTCGGCCGCCATGAGCGGATCGGGCCGGAACTGGCTGCCCTGACCGGGCAGTTCCCGCTGCGTGAGGCCTTTCACCGGCAGCTGATGCTTGTGCTGCACCGCACGGGACGGCAGGCGGAGGCACTCGCCGTGCACCAGCGGCTGCGGCGCACTCTGGTGGAAGAGCTGGGCGTCGACCCGGGACCCGCCGTCCAGGAGGCGCACCGCGAGATCCTGCGGGAGCCCACCCCGCGCGCGAAGCTGCCCGCACCGGCCCAGTTGCCGCCCGGGCCGGCCCATTTCACGGGCCGTGACGAGCTGGTGGCCGAGCTGACGGCTGTCCTGACCCGGCGACGGGGGAAGGCCCGCCCCCACCCGGCTCCCAGCGCCCC
>NZ_JBJHPC010000726.1:0-3091 GCF_045257485.1 Streptomyces sp. YS-3
CGCCCCCACCGCCTGGACCTCACCCGTACCCCCAACCCGCACGTCTCCTTCGGTGACGGCCCGCACGTCTGCCTCGGCGCCCACTTCGCCCGCCTCCAGCTGCGGGTGCTGCACGAGGAGGCGCTGCGGCTGCTGCCCGTCTGCGCGCTCGCCGGGCCACCGCGCAGGCTGGTCTCCAACTTCGTCAACGGGATCAAGTCGCTGCCGCTGGAGCCGGCGGGGCCGTGAGGGCCGCACGGGTGACGTCCGCGACCACCTCCACCACGTCCGGACCGTAGGCGAGGGAGTTGACGACCTTCAGCAGCAGGCAGAACGTGCCGTCGCCGTGCTTGCGGGCCAGTTTCTCGTGGTTGCGGGCGAGATAGCGGGTGGCCGCCTGGTTGGTGATGGCGCGCTGCCCGCAGAAGAGGAACACGGGCCGCTGCCCCTGGCCGGCGGTGACCCGCGCGAGTATGACGTACTCGGTCACCCCGCCCTCCACCCGGTACTGCTCGCCGCCGATGGTGAACGCGCCCCGCTCCGGCACGGGTTCGGTGTCCACGTTCATGGTGACGCCCGGCAGCAGCGCGGACAGATGCGCGGCCATCCGGCGGTTGGAGTAGGGCCCGCCCACACAGAACTCGGTACGGACGCCGAAGCCCTGCTGGGTCGCGTCGTGCTGGACGATCCGGGCGTGCGCCCCGCAGTCCTTGATGAGCGAGGCGAGTTCGAGGAGCGCGAACACGTCGAACCGGTGCACCGCCCCCTCCGCCCCCGCGTCCCGGTTGACGACGAGCAGGCACTCGGAGTGGGTCGGCAGCCCGAAGAAGTCCTGCTTGCGGCGGAGTCTGCGCTTCCAGAGGTAGGTCCGGGTGAGCCAGCCCAGGGCGGCGCTGATGCCCGCGGCCACCACACCGAGCACGATGTTGCGTACGTCGTCGTTCATGGGCGCGCATGCTAGCGGGCACGCGACGCGGTGTTCGAGACGCGGTGTTCGAGACGGTCCTGACGAGACGGCGGGAGCGGCGTTACGCTGCGCGGACATTCGCACCCAGGAGGTACGCATGCGTCGCCCCGCCGTCCGCAGTCTCTCGCTACTGGCCGTCGCCGCGGCCGTGGCGACCTCGGTCGCCGCCGCCCCACCGGCAACCGCGCGCCCGCCCGTCAAGACAGCCGAGGCGGTGGGGTACGGGGGCGCCGTCGCCAGCGTCGACGTGGACGCCACCGCCGCCGGTATCGATGTGCTCAAGCACGGCGGCAACGCGGTGGACGCGGCCGTCGCCACGGCCGCCGCCCTCGGTGTCACCGAGCCGTACTCGTCGGGCATCGGCGGCGGCGGGTACTTCGTCTACTACGACGCCCGGACCCGCACCGTGCACACCATCGACGGCCGCGAGACCGCGCCCCGCTCCGCCACCTCGTCCCTGTTCCTGGAGAACGGCAAACCCCTGCCGTTCCCGGACGCGGTGACCAGCGGGCTCAGCGTCGGCACCCCCGGCACCCCGGCCACCTGGGACGCGGCCCTCCGCGCCTGGGGCTCCAAACCGCTGAGCGGACTCCTGCGGCCCGCCGAGCGGCTCGCCCGCGACGGTTTCACCGTCGACGAGACCTTCCGCCAGCAGACCGCCGACAACCAGGCGCGGTTCGCCGACTTCCCGGACACCGCGAAGCTGTTCCTGCCCGGGGGCCGGCTCCCGGTGGTCGGCTCGAAGCTGCGCAACCCCGATCTGGCCCGCACCTACGAGGAGTTGGGGCGCACGGGCGTCGACGCCGTCTACCGGGGCGACCTGGGCCGTGACATCGTCCGGACGGTCCGCAAGCCCCCCGTGGCGCCCGGCTCCGGCCGGAACGCACGCCCCGGCGACCTCACCACGAAGGACCTGCGGTCGTACGCGGTCAAGCACCAGGCGCCTACGAAGGTGGACTACGAGGGCCTGAAGGTCTACGGCATGGCGCCCTCGTCCTCGGGCGGCACCACCGTCGGCGAGGCGCTCAACATCCTTGAGCACACCGATCTGTCGAAGGCGTCCGAGGTCCAGTACCTGCACCGCTACATCGAGGCGAGCCGGGTGGCGTTCGCGGACCGGGGCCGCTGGGTGGGCGACCCGGCCTTCGAGGACGTCCCCACCAAGGGGCTGCTCTCGCAGCGGTTCGCGGACTCGCGGGCCTGTCTGATCAGCGACACCAAGGCGCTGACCAGCCCGCTCGCGCCGGGCGACCCGCGCAGTCCGGCGCCGTGCGCCACCTCGGGCCAGGCCTCGCCCACCACGTACGAGGGCGAGAACACCACGCATCTGACGGTGGCCGACAAGTGGGGCGACATCGTCTCGTACACGCTCACCATCGAGCAGACCGGCGGCAGCGGCATCACGGTCCCGGGCCGGGGCTTCCTGCTCAACAACGAGCTGACGGACTTCTCGTTCGCCCCGGCGAGCCCGGCCGTCCACGACCCGAACCTGCCCGGTCCGGGCAAGCGTCCGCGCTCCTCCATGTCCCCGACGATCGTGCTCGACGGGCACGGCAGGCCGGTCATGGCGCTCGGCTCGCCGGGCGGCGCGACCATCATCACCACGGTGCTCCAGTCGCTCGTCGGACACCTGGACCGTGGCCTGTCGCTGGTCGACGCCATCGCCGCCCCGCGCGCCAGCCAGCGCAACGCGGCCAGGACGGAGCTGGAGCCCGAGCTCTACGACAGCCCGCTGCGGGCCCGGCTGGAGGCGCTGGGGCACGCGTTCTCGCTCAACCCGATGATCGGCGCGGCGACCGGCGTGGAGCGGCTCGACGACGGCCGCTGGGTGGCGGCGGCCGAGAAGGTCCGGCGCGGCGGCGGCTCCGCGATGGTGGTGCGCCCGACTGGGTGACACTTCGTCAGAACCGTCCGCCGGGCGGGTGAAGGGGGCGCGGCCCTCGTCCTTCACGGGACGGGGACCGCGTTTCCTTTTATGTGACCGGGGTTGACGCGCTCATGTAAACGGTTCAGATTGTTCGCGTCAGGTAAGGAAACTTTCCTAACAGAAGGGTCCCCCACGTGCGTACGCGAACGCTCGCCCTCGCCGCCGCCTCCGGCGCAGCCCTGCTCGCCACCGCGGCCCTGCCCGCCACCGCCTCGACC
>NZ_JBJHPC010000727.1:0-3082 GCF_045257485.1 Streptomyces sp. YS-3
CCCTCCTACAAGTACAGCCCCGCGTCCGCGCCCTCCCTCGGATCCGGGACGCTCGGCGGCGCCGTGCCGCGCCGCAGTGCGAACAGCTCCGCGAGGGTGGCGCCCTCGCGGCCGACGCCCTCCTCCGTGCCCAGCCAGGTGACCGCCTCGCGGCGGGTCATCGGGCCCACCTCGATACGGGCCAGACACCGGCCGGGGCGGACGACCGCGGGGTGCAGGCGCTCCAGGTCCTCGTTGGTGGTGACGCCGACGAGGACGTTGCGGCCCTGGCCGAGCAGACCGTCCGTCAGGTTCAGCAGCCGGGACAGGGCCTGCCCCGCGGTGTGCTTGGCCTCGCCCCGGATCAGTTCGTCGCAGTCCTCCAGCAACAGCAGCCGCCAGCGGCCCTTGGCCGAGCCGTCGTCCTCGCCGATCGCGATGTCCATCAGATAGCCGACGTCGTTGAAGAGGCGCTCGGGGTCCAGTACGCAGTCCACCTGGCACCAGTCGCGCCAGGAGCGGGCGAGCGTGCGCAGCGCCGACGTCTTGCCGGTGCCCGGCGGGCCGTGGAGGAGCAGCAGCCGGCCCGCGATGTCGTCGGGGGTCACCTTCATCAGGCGGTCCATCGCCTCGGCCACCGGGGCGGTGTAGTTGGGGCGGACCTCGTCCCAGGTACCGGCCGCGATCTGACGGGTGGTCCGGTGCGGGCCGCGGCGCGGTGAGACGTACCAGAAGCCCATGGTCACGTTCTCCGGGACCGGCTCCGGCTCGTCCTCCGCGCCCTCGGTGGCCTGTTTGAGCACACGCTCGGCGAGCTCCTCGCTGGTCGCGGTGACCGTGACGTCCGCGCCCCGGTTCCAGCGGGAGACGAGCAGCGTCCAGCCCTCGCCCTCGGCGAGCGTGGCGCTGCGGTCGTCGTCGCGCGCCGCGCGCAGCACGGACGCACTCGGCGGCAGCAGGCTGGCGCCCTTCTTGACTCGGTCGATGGAGGAGCTGTGTGAGAAGGGCTGCTCGCCCGTGGCGAACCGGCCGAGGAACAGCGCGTCGACGACATCGGAGGGGGAGTCGCTGTCGTCCACGTTCAGCCGGATCGGCAGCGTTGCTTCAGGGTTCGCGGACATGGCTTCCATGATCCGGCAACACGCCCCGCCGCGCACGGTGTTTTGTCCCGTTGGGCCGGGGCGCGGGCGAGCCCTGCGGTAGCGGGCGCCCCCCGGGAGTCCTTCCGCGCGGGCACCGGCAGCGCCGCCGCGCGCACTCGCCGCAGGCCCGCCGGGGCAAGGGGCGTGCAGTGAAGTTCCTTGCCCACAAGGTCAATTGACGAGAACTCATGGTCAGGCGTTCCCCCGTAGGAGCGTATTTCTGAAAGTTCTTGGCATGTCCACTTCCGGTGATCCCTACTCGCTGGTACCACATCTGTGGCGGATATCCCGCACTAGGAGGCCCCCACATGAAGCTCTCCCGTATGACGGCCCATGTGTCGTCGATCTTCCTGACCGCCGCCTTCGCCCTCACCGGGGCAGGCGTGGCCAGTGCCGCGACCCACGCCCAGGCCGCGGGCACCGACTACGTGGCGCTCGGCGACTCCTACTCCTCGGGAGTGGGAACCGGTACGTACGACAGCTCAAGTGGTTCCTGCAAGCGCTCGCCCAAGGCCTACCCGTCCCTGTGGGCGGCGTCCCACGCCCCCGCCTCGTTCGCCTTCACCGCCTGTTCCGGCGCGACCACCGACGATGTGAAGGCAGGTCAGCTCGGCCCGCTCAACTCCTCCACCGACCTCGTCTCGATCACCATCGGCGGCAATGACGCGGGCTTCTCCGACGTCATGACCACCTGCGTCCTGAACTCGCAGTCCACCTGCCTCAACCGCATCAACCAGGCGCGCACCTACGCCGACACCGTCCTGCCCGCGAAGCTCGACTCGGTCTACGACGCGATCAGAGCCAAGGCACCCAACGCCCACGTCGTCGTCATCGGCTACCCGCACTTCTACAAGATCGGCGGCAGCTGCTTCCTCGGACTCAGCGACACCTCGCGCGCGGCCATCAACAGCGCCGCGGACGAGCTGAACACGGTCACCGCCAAGCGCGCCGCCGACCACGGCTACAGCTTCGCCTCGGTCGTCCCGGCCTTCACCAACCACGAGATCTGCTCCAGCAGCTCCTGGCTGAACAGCCTCGTCTGGACCAACATCGGCGAGTCCTACCACCCCACCGCCGCCGGCCAGTCCGGTGGCTACCTGCCCACCTTCGCCAACGCGGCCTGATCCCCACCCGTCGTCACCTCGGCCGAAGCAGAAGAAGAAGCAGAAGGAGAAGAAGCAGAAGCAGAGGAAGCAGTTGAGGAGGGGGCCCCGCTCGTCGGGGTCCCCTCCTCGCACGTGATCGCGTACGCCACCGAGCCGGACGTCACCGCGACCGGTGAGCGCACCTCCAGCCGCACCGCGTTCCGCGTGGTCCCGGCCGCCCCGTACCCCGACTCGACGTGCCGCACCTCCCTGCTCCGCGCTGCGCCGGACCCGAATTCCAGCGTCTTCCAGCCCCGGTCGGACGACTCCCCGTCCGCCGTCACCCAGCGGTACTGGACGTCCACGGGCGTACGGCTCACGGTGAAGGTGGCGACCACGGCCGGGGCGGCGTCGTCCGGCGGCGGGCACGTTCCCCGGTAACTTCCGCGCAGACTCCGCAGGGAGACCTTCACGGACTGCGCGGGCGTCGCCGAACCGCTCGGGCCGGGGCTGGGGCTGGTGCTGCTCGGGGCGCCGGTGGTGGCGCCGTGGCTCGTGGTGGCGGCGCCGCTGCGCGGGGCGGAGTGCGAGGCCGGGCCCGGCGCCGAGGTCGCGGCCGTGTTCTTCCCGGCCCCCGAGTCGCCCCCGCTGTGCACCAGCGCCCAGACCAGGGCGCCGAGCGCGAGCAGCAGGACGAGGACGCCGGCCACCAGCAGGACCCCCGCCCCGCTCCGGCGGGACCGCTCCTCGTCGGCCGCCGGGCCGTACGCCCCCGGCGCCACCCGGGTCGGCGGCGGCGCCGTGGGGTCGGCGCCCGGCATCCCCGTGACGACCGTGGGGACGCCGTACGGACCGGGGTACGGCGGCGGGATGTCC
>NZ_JBJHPC010000728.1:0-3081 GCF_045257485.1 Streptomyces sp. YS-3
ACCTCGCCCTGCCCCCCGTCGCCGCTCATGCGATACGGGTGCGGTGACGCGGCGGGGCGGGCCGGGCCAGGCGGGTGCCCAGCGCGACCAGCGCGAGGCCCGTCCGGGTGCGTATGCGGTGGCGGGCGGGGCGCGGGGCGAGCGCGTGGTCGGCGGCCTCCTCGCGGAGTTCGGCGGCGCGGTACTCGTGCAGGGTGAGGTACGTGTCGGGCAGCATGGTGCGTGATCCCTTCGCCGGTCCGGGGTGTCGCGTCAGTGGCTCTTGCGCGGGAACGAGTGCAGGTGGACGCGGACCTGGGCGGTGTCCTCGGTGTCCGCGTGGGCCAGGTCGCGGTAGCTCTCGATGAGCGCGTGCGCCTTGTCGTTCAGCTCGCGCAGCTGGGCGGGGGTCAGCCGCAGCGTGAAGTCGCTCATGTCGGAGTTGACGGACCACTCGTCGGACCACTCGTTCATGGTCCCCAGCCAGGTCGAGAGCTCCTGGGTGTGGATGGTCGCGACCTCGTGCAGGAACAGGTCGACGGCGCCGCGCACCTCGGGGTCCGCGTCCTGGTGCAGTTCCTCGGTGAAGGTGGTGCCCTCATGGGTCGCCCGCCACCAGCGCTCGCGGCCCTTGCCGTGCTCGGGCGCGTCCTCGACGAAGCCGTGCGTGGCGAGCTGGCGCAGGTGGTAGCTGGTGGCGCCGCTGGACTCGCCGAGCCGCTCGGCCAGCTGGGAGGCGGTGGCCGGGCCGTCGTGGCGCAGCGCGCCGAGCAGCCGGATGCGCAGGGGGTGGGCCAGGCCCCGCAGCGAGCGCGCGTCGAGTACCCGCTCGCGCGGCTCGGGCCGCGCGGTGGCCGCTTGCGGGTCGTCGTTCTCGGTCATGGGGCAACCGTAGAGCTGCAAAGGAGTTGTTGCAACCCTTTCTTTGCATCCATTCCTTTGCATCGAGATCTTTGTACGGGCTTCCCCGCGCGGGTGGACGGAGCGCGTCCGTCCCTCAGCCCCTGACGGAGTCCTCCGCGGCCTGCTCCACCAGCGGGATGATCCGCAGCGGAACGGGGTTCTCCATGACGATCGCCGTGGAGGCCCGGACGATCCCCTCGAAGCCGACGACACGGTCGATCACCCGCTGGAGATCGGCGTTGGAGCGGGCCACCAGACGGCAGAGCATGTCCCCGTGGCCGGTGGTGGTGTGCAGCTCCAGGACCTCGGGCACGGAGGCCAGATGCGCCCGTACGTCGGCGCCCTGGCCCTGCTTGATCTCCAGGGTCGCGAAGGCGGTCACCGGATAGCCGAGGGCCGCCGGGTCGACGTCCGGGCCGAAGCCCCGGATGACCCCGTTCGTCTGGAGGCGGTCGAGCCGCGCCTGCACCGTGCCGCGCGCCACGCCGAGCCTGCGGGACGCCTCAAGAACCCCGATACGCGGCTCCCGTGCCAGCAGCACGATGAGCCTCCCGTCCAGATGATCGATCGCCATGAGCCTCTCCCGATGGTCACGATGTACAGAAAGCAGGGCACCGCCGGTGGTCCACTGGGCAGATTGACCAGCCCTGACGCAAACTATTGCGCACCTTGCGGGACGGGGGGAGCCTGCCGCTATGACTGAGACCATCGATCACACGCCCGACACCGCCCGGCAGGCCGACCCCTTCCCGGTGAAGGGAATGGACGCGGTCGTCTTCGCCGTGGGCAACG
Source organism: Streptomyces sp. YS-3 (assembly GCF_045257485.1). Taxonomy (NCBI): domain Bacteria; kingdom Bacillati; phylum Actinomycetota; class Actinomycetes; order Kitasatosporales; family Streptomycetaceae; genus Streptomyces; species Streptomyces sp. YS-3. Next base: position 1,675 of record NZ_JBJHPC010000728.1, read on the forward strand.
CCAAGCAGGCCGCGCACTACTACTCGACCGCCTTCGGCATGAAGCTCGTCGCTTACTCCGGACCGGAGAACGGCAGCCGCGAGACCGCCTCGTACGTCCTGACCAACGGCTCCGCCCGTTTCGTGTTCACCTCCGTCATCAAGGCGTCCACCGACCACGGCCGCTTCCTGGCCGACCACGTGGCCGAGCACGGGGACGGCGTCGTGGACCTCGCGATCGAGGTGCCGGACGCGCGCGCCGCCTACGAGTACGCCACGGCGCACGGCGCGACCGGCCTGGCCGAGCCGTACGAGCTGAAGGACGAGCACGGCACGGTCGTGCTGGCCGCGATAGCCACGTACGGCAAGACCCGCCACACCCTGGTCGACCGGTCCGGCTACAGCGGCCCGTACCTGCCCGGGTTCGTCGCGGCCGACCCGATCGTCGAGCCGCCCGCCAGGCGCACGTTCCAGGCGATCGACCACTGCGTGGGCAACGTCGAGCTCGGCAGGATGAACGAGTGGGTGGCGTTCTACAACAACGTCATGGGCTTCACGAACATGAAGGAGTTCGTGGGCGACGACATCGCGACCGAGTACAGCGCGCTGATGTCGAAGGTGGTCGCGGACGGCACGCTGAAGGTCAAGTTCCCGATCAACGAGCCCGCGATCGCGAAGAAGAAGTCGCAGATCGACGAGTACCTGGAGTTCTACGGCGGCGCGGGCGTCCAGCACATCGCGCTGGCCACGAACGACATCGTCGCGACGGTACGGGCGATGCGCGCGGCGGGCGTGGCGTTCCTGGACACCCCGGACTCGTACTACGACACGCTCGGCGAGTGGGCGGGCGAGACGCGCGTGCCCGTGGAGACCCTGCGCGAGCTGAAGATCCTGGTGGACCGGGACGAGGACGGCTACCTCCTCCAGATCTTCACCAAGCCGGTGCAGGACCGGCCGACGGTCTTCTTCGAAATGATCGAACGGCACGGTTCCATGGGATTCGGCAAGGGCAACTTCAAGGCGCTGTTCGAGGCGATCGAGCGGGAGCAGGAGAAGCGCGGCAACCTGTGACCCGCAACTCCTCTCCTGTGAGCGGCAGTTGAAGTACCTTCACGATCACGCGGCCCCCACGACCTGACCTGTGGGGGCCGCGGCTGTTCCCGCCCGGGGTCCGTCCCCGGGCGGCCGGCCGGGCTACTGGGCCTGTCTGTGCGGCGTGACCGACCCGTACATGTCCTTCGGACCCCCCTCCGGCAGCTCCCCGAGCCCCTTCAGCGCCTCGCGCGCATCCCGCGCCAGCAGCGGCGAGAAGTACGGATTGGTCCGCAGCGCCTCGTCGAGGTCGCGCCGCGCCGGGCCGTGCTGGCCGAGCTCCCGCTCCAGCATCCCGCGGTGGTAGGAGAACAGCGCGGTCCGGCCGCCCTTCTCC
>NZ_JBJHPC010000729.1:0-3080 GCF_045257485.1 Streptomyces sp. YS-3
GGGCCGGAGGACACCGACCGGGGCGGGGCCCGGGCGGCCCTGTCCGGGCTGACCACCCGCGGCCGGTCGTTCCTGGCCGCCGGGATCGCCGCCGCGGTCTGCGCGTACGTCCTGGGCCAGGAGGACCTGCTGCGGGTCGGGCTGCTGCTCGCCGTGCTGCCCCTGGTCTGCACGACCGTCCTGTACCGCACGCGCTACCGGGTCGCGGGCAGCAGGCGGCTGGCGCCCGCGCGCGTGCCCGCGGGCGCCGAGGCCCGGGTGCACCTGCGCGTCGACAACGTCTCCCGGCTGCCCACGGGCCTGCTCATGCTCCAGGACCGGGTGCCGTACGTGCTGGGACCGCGCCCCCGTTTCGTCCTGGACCGGGTGGAGGCGGGCGGCAGGCGCGAGGTGTCCTACCGGGTCCGCTCGGATCTGCGCGGGCGCTATCCGCTCGGCCCGCTCCAGCTGCGGCTGACCGACCCGTTCGGGATGTGCGAGCTCACGCGCGCGTTCAGCGCCCAGGACACCCTCACGGTGATACCGCGCACCGAGCCCCTGCCGCCGGTGCGCCTGTCCGGCGAGGCCGCCGGGTACGGCGACGGCCGCCACCGCTCGCTGGCGCTGGCCGGCGAGGACGACGTGATCCCGCGGCTGTACCGGCACGGCGACGACCTGCGCCGGGTGCACTGGCGCTCCACCGCGCGCTACGGCGAGCTGATGGTGCGCCGCGAGGAGCAGCCGCAGCGGGCCAGGTGCACGGTGCTCCTGGACACCCGTGACCTCGCGTACGCGGGCGCGGGCCCCGACTCGGCCTTCGAGTGGGCGGTGTCGGGCGCCGCCTCGGCGCTGGTGCACATGCTGGAGCGCGGCTACTCGGTGCGTCTGCTCACCGACACCGGAAGCTCGGTGCCGGGCGAGGGGGAGGGCGGGTTCGCCGGAACCACCCAGGACTCCTCGGACGCGGCGGGACTGATGATGGACACCCTCGCGGTCGTGGACCACTCCGACGGCGGTGGCCTCTCGCACGCGTACGACGTGCTGCGCGGCGGGAACGAAGGACTGCTCGTCGGGTTCTTCGGGGACCTCGACGAGGAACAGGCCGCGGTCGCGGCGAAGATGCGGCGGCGCAGCGGCGCCGCGGTCGCCTTCGTCCTGGACAGCGACCTGTGGACGTACGGCTCGCCGCCGCCCGGGGGCTTCGGCCCGGCCGAGCGGACGCTGCGGCTGCTGCGCGAGGCAGGGTGGACGGCGCTGGCCGTGCCGCCGGGCGCCTCGCTCGCCGAGCTGTGGCGGCAGGCGGGCCAGGAACGGACAGGGACAGCGACGGGGACAGGGACGGGGACGGGGACAGGGGCCGCTTCGGGCGGCGCTCCGTGGCCGTCGGGAACATCGGGGATACCGGGAATGTCAGGGGCGTGGTCATGAGCGGGCGCGGGCGGCTGGCGCTGTGCGCCTTCGCCGCCACGGTGATGACGTCGTGCTCCATGCTGCCGCTCGTCGACCGGGCGACCTGGATCGTGCAGGCCGCGTTCCTGCTCGCCCTCCAGGCCGGGGTGGGCGCGCTCGCCCGCCGGGTGCCGCTGGCGCGGCCGTTGACGGTGCTGGTGCAGGCCGCGGTGACGCTGATGCTGCTGACCGTGGTGTTCGCCCGGGAGCAGGCGCTGATCGGGCTGCTGCCGGGGCCGGAGGCCTTCGAGCACCTCTCCGGGCTGCTCCAGCAGGGGGCCGACGACGTCAGCCGGTACACGATCCCGGCGCCCGCCACCGACGGCATCCGCCTGATGGTGGTGGGCGGGACGCTGATGATCGGGCTGGTGGTGGACGCGCTCGCGGTGACCTTCCGCAGCGCCGCCCCGGCCGGGCTGCCGCTCCTCGCGCTGTACTCGGTGGCCGCCGGGCTCTCGAACGGCGGGGCGAGCTGGCTGTGGTTCCTGCTGGCGGCCGGTGGCTATCTGCTGCTCCTGCTCGCCGAGGGCCGGGACCGGCTCTCGCAGTGGGGGCGGATGTTCGGCGGCGCGGCCCGGTCGGACCGGCCGCAGACGCCGTTCGAGCCGGACAGCGGCCCGCTGGCGCCGGTCCGTACCGGCCGCCGGATCGGGGCGCTCGCCCTGGGCATCGCCCTGGTGATCCCGGCCGCGCTGCCGGCCATGGGCACCGGGCTGCTCGGCGGGAGCGGCGGCGGCAGCGGGGAGGGCGGCGGCGGAGGCACGATCTCCGCGGTCAACCCGCTGGTCTCGCTCCAGAACAGCCTCAACCAGCCCGAGGACCGCGAGGTCCTGCGCTACCGCACCAACGCTCAGGACACCCAGGACCTGTATCTGCGGATCGTGGCCCTCGACCAGTTCGACGGGGCTTCCTGGAAGTCGTCCGAGCGCAAGATCAAGGACGTACCGGACGTGCTGCCGCAGCCCGAGGGGCTGAGCCCGGCGATCGGCACCGCCGAGATCCGCACGAGCGTGTCGGCCGCCGGCTGGTACACCCAGAACTGGCTGCCGATGCCCTACCCGGCGACCAAGGTCGACATCGGCGGGCACTGGCGCTTCGAGCCGGTCGGCCGGACCCTGGTGGGCGACCGGGGGCAGACCACCCAGGGCGTCCAGTACCAGGTCAGCAGCCTCCAGGTGCGTCCGACGGCGGACCAGTTGGCCACCGCCCTGCCCGCTCCCCCGGCGCTGGCGCGGGAGTACACGAAGGTCCCGCAGACCCTGCCGCGCATCGTGGGCACGACGGCCCGCAGGATCACCAAGGGCGCCACCACGGACTACCAGCGGGCCGTGATGCTGCAGGACTGGTTCGCGGTGAAGGGCGGGTTCACGTACGACACCCAGGTCGAGTCCGGCAGCGGTACGGAGGCGATTGCCCGCTTCCTCAAGGACAAGCAGGGCTTCTGCGTCCACTTCTCCTTCACGATGGCCGCGATGGCCCGGACCCTGGGCATACCGGCCCGGGTGGCGGTGGGCTTCACGCCCGGCGAGCCGCGTTCGGACGGGACGATGTCGGTGGGGCTGCGGGACGCGCACGCGTGGCCCGAGCTGTACTTCGAGGGTGTGGGCTGGACCCGGTTCGAGCCGACCCCCTCGCGCGGTTCGGCCCCCGAC
>NZ_JBJHPC010000730.1:0-3074 GCF_045257485.1 Streptomyces sp. YS-3
CCACCCCGGGACGCAGCAGCCCTGGTACCCGTATCCGCAGTCGTATCCGCAGCCGTTCCCGCAGCCCGCCGGGACCAGCGGGCTGGCCGTCGCCTCGCTGGTCACCGGCATCCTCTGTTGTGTGCCGCCGCTCGGGCTCGTCCTGGGTGTGCTCGCCCTGGGGCGGATCCGGAAGAAGGGGCAGCGCGGCAAGGGCATGGCGGTCGCCGGTGTCGTGCTGTCCTCGGTCAGCACGGTCCTCGCCGTCGTCCTGGTGGTGACGGGTGCGGCAAGCGCGTTCTGGGACGGGGTGCGCGACGGCATCGACGACGCCAGGAGCACCCGCAGCACCCAGGACCTGCGCCGGGGCGACTGCTTCAACGTCCCCGGCGGCGAGCTGGAGGCCGAGATCGTCCATGTGATCGTCGTGCCGTGCGCCGAGCCGCACGACGGCGAGGTCTCCGGCTCCTTCACGGTGGAGGGCGCCACCTTCCCCGGCGACAAGGCGGTCACCGCGCTCGCCGACCGCAGGTGCTGGTACGTCGAGCAGGAGTACGCGCTGGACAGCTGGGCGCTGCCGGTGGAGGCCGAGTCGTACTACTACACGCCCAGCAGCCGCGGCTGGCGGCTCGGCGACCGCACGGTCACCTGCTCCTTCGCCACCACCAGCGGCAAGCTCAAGGGCTCGGTGCGCAACGACGCCCGCCGGCTCGACGCCGACCAGGTGACCTATCTGCGCTCCGCCAACGCCTATGACCGGGTGCTGGCGGCCGGTCCCGACGAGGACCGGGTCGAGGACGATCTGCCCGCCTTCAAGGAGTGGGCCGGGCGGGTCTCGCAGGTGCTGGAGCAGGAGAGCGTACGGCTGCGCGGGCGGAGCTGGCCCGCCGCCGCGGACGCGCGGGTGAGCGCCCGTACCAAGGAGATGGAGGCGGCGGGCAGGGAGTGGGCGAAGGCGGCCGTCTCGTCCGACGCCGCCGCCTTCTATGTGCACTCGGGCGCCGCGGACCGCGCCCTGCGCCAGGAGACGGAGGTCGCCGCCCGCCGCGCGCTGCGCCTGGCCACCACCCCGCCCGACACCGACTCCGGCGGCGCCGACGGCGGGACGGGCAGCGGAAGGGGCGGCGGCGGCACCGGCAGCGGCGGCACCGGGGACGGTCCGGATTCGGGACCGGAGAATGAAACCGGAAGCGGCGGTTCCAAGTCGGTCTGAGAAGGGCCCGGGACGGGTAGCCCTACTCGCGGTATCCGCTGGGCACGGAGAGGGTCATCACTTCGAGTGAAAGTCTGGCCATTGCTTGCCGCGCACAACCCACGGTTGCCACGCTGTTGCAGTCTGTCAACCTGATGGGAGTGGCCAGTGACTTTCGGTGAGCAGCCGGCTTATCTGCGCGTAGCCAGCGATCTCCGGCAGAAGATCGTCAGTGGCTCACTGCCGCCGCATACCCGCCTGCCCTCACAGGCCCGTATCCGTGAGGAGTACGGCGTCTCCGACACGGTCGCCCTGGAGGCGCGCAAGGTCCTGATGGCCGAGGGCCTGGTCGAGGGCCGCTCCGGGTCGGGGACGTATGTGAAGGAGCGCCCCGTCCCGCGCCGGGTGGCCCGCTCCGGGTTCCGCCCGGCGAAGGGGGCCAGCCCGTTCCGCCAGGAGCAGGCCGAGGAGGGCACCCGGGGCACCTGGGAGTCGAGCAGCGAGCAGGAGGCGGCGTCCGCCGAGATCGCCGAGCGGCTCGGCATCCGCCCCGGCGACCGCGTGATGCGCACCCGGTACGTGTACCGGGACGCGGGCGAGCAGATGATGCTCTCCACCTCCTGGGAACCGCTCGCGGTGACCGGGCGCACCCCGGTGATGCTGCCCGAGGAGGGACCGCTCGGCGGGTGCGGGGTGGTGGAGCGGATGGCCGCGATCGACGTGGTGGTGGACAACGTGGTGGAGGAGGTCGGCGCGCGCCCGGGGCTGGCGGAGGAGCTCATGGCGCTCGGCGGGGTCCCGGGCCATGTGGTGCTCGTCATCGAGCGCACGTACTACGCCTCGGGCCGCGCGGTGGAGACGGCCGACGTCGTCGTCCCCGCCGACCGCTACCGGATCGCCTACCACCTGCCGGTGAAGTGACGGCCTCGCGCCCGCCGGTGACATGTCCCGCTGCCGGTGGCGGGCGGAGCGCCGGGGCGGGGCGGGGCTGATTCGGCGTCAACTTCCCTGACAGGGGCGCACTCCACGGAGTGCGCCCCTGTCGCTCTGTCCCCCTGTGGCCGGATCCGTATCTCTTCGTGAAAACTCGGATCCGCTGAGTGAAGGTCAGGCGTAGGCTCGGGCATATGCGGAATGCGGTTTCCTGGGGATCTTCACCGACCTGCACGCCGACAGCGGGAGGGGCGCGATGAACGACGGTGGCGTGGTGCTTTCCTGGCAGGTCATACGGCAGGACGACAACGGCAACCGCTACCGCGTCGGACGGTACGCCACCCGGGCCGAGGCCCAGAAGATCGTCGACAGCCTCGACGACCTGGGACATCACCGGCACTACTGGGTCGAGCGGATCGCCCAGCCGGCGCAGTAGCGAGAGACCCGGCGAGGGGCGGCCGGGGAGGCGGGGCCCGGTCGCGGCCCGCCGGACCGGACCGGCCCCGGCGCGGGTTACGCTCCGGCGCATGGATGTTCGCGTGGTGGTGGCCGGAGCCGTTCTCGACCGGGGCAGGCTGCTCGCCGCGCGCCGCAGCGCCCCGCCCGAGCTGGCCGGACGCTGGGAGCTGCCCGGCGGCAAGGTGGAGCCGGGCGAGCGGCCCGAGGACGCGCTGGTGCGCGAGCTGCGTGAGGAACTGGGCGTGGAGGCCGAGCCGCTGGAGCGCATCGCGGGGGAGTGGCCGCTCAGGCCCGGACTCGTCCTGCGGGTGTGGACCGCCCGGCTGATCTCCGGCGAGCCCGAGCCGCTGGAGGACCACGACGAGCTGCGCTGGCTCGGCCCCGACGAGACCGACCAGGTCGACTGGCTGCCCCAGGACCGCCCGGCGGTGGCGGAAGCGGCACGCCTGCTCGCGCGCGGCGCCGGGGCGGGGCGCAGGGCCGGAGCGTAGGGCTGGGGGTAGGAGACTGC
>NZ_JBJHPC010000074.1:0-19029 GCF_045257485.1 Streptomyces sp. YS-3
CCGCCCCGCTGCCGGCCTCCCCCGCGCCCGTCCGGCCGCAGGCGCCGCAGCCCGCGCGCGCGGCGGGACCCGAGGCGCTGGCCGCAGCGCGGGCCGTGCTGGCCGAGGGAGGCGCGCCGGACTCGCTGGCCCCGCAGGTCACCGACGCCCTCGGCGAGCAGGCGGCAGACGTGCTGCGGGCCGACCCCTGGCAGCTGCTCGCCGTGCCCGGCATCCGTCCCGAGCAGGCCGACGGCTTCGCCCGGGCGCTGCTGGGCGCCGAGTGCGGCCCGGACGACCCGCGCCGGGCCGCCGCGCTGGTCGCCTGGACCCTGGAGCGCGCCTCGGTGCAGGGCCACACGGCGCTGCCGATCGCGGCGGTGAAGGCGGCGCTGGCCGAGCGTTCGCTGCCGGACCCGGACGAGGCGGTGCGGCAGGCGATCACCGAGGGCGTGGTGCTGGTCTTCCAGGACGGCGAGGCTTCGCTGGACGGTGAGCCGGGCGGCGCCGACGAGGCCGCCCGGGAGGACCGGGAGGACCGGGAGCAGGAGACCGAGGAGACGGAAGAGGCACCGGAGGCGCCCGTCGAGGTGCTGCTCGGCCTCGACCGGTACGCGCTGGCGGAGGAGAGCCTCGCCGACGGCCTGGCCCGGCTCGCCAACGCCCCGGTTAAGGACGACGGCACCGACTGGGAGGGCGCCGCGGCAGCCGCTCCCTCGCCGTCCGCCGCCGAGCTGATCAGGGCGGTGGCGGGCAGCGGCGTGGTCACCCACTCCGGCGGTGAGGCGGCCCGCGCCGAGTCGGCGGCCGTCGTCACCGCCGCGCACGGCCTCGGGCTGCGGGTGGCCGGCGCCGTCCACACCCGGGACGGGCGGCGCCGGCTCGCCGCTGCGGTGGGCGCCGAGCGGGCGTTCACCGTGGCCCAACTGCTCTCCGCCGAAGGGCCGGGCCGGGACGAGGACGGGGCGCTCGCCCTGGACGTCCTGGTCGTGCAGGACGCCCCGCAGCTGGACGTGGAGGGCGCGGCGATGCTCGTCGAGTCCCTGCCGGACGGCTGCCGGCTGGTGCTCGGCGGGGACCCGGAGGTGCTGGGTTCGGCGGGCGCGGGCCGGGTGTTCGCCGATGTCCTGGCGGCCCGGGCGGTGCCGCATGTGGCGTCGCGCACCCCCGACCCTGGCCCGATCGGCGAGCTGGTCTCCGGGATCGGGGTCGGCGAGCTCGGCCAGGCCGAGGCGCCGGGCAAGGAGATCGTGATTGTCCCGGTGCGGGACGCGGGCGAGGCCGTGCACCGCTGCGTCCAGCTCGTGGCGGACTCGGTGCCGCGTGCGATCGGGGTGCCCACCGAGCAGACCCAGGTGATCACGGTGGGCCACGGCGGCTCGGCGGGTACGCGGGCGCTCAACGCGGCCCTGAAGCAGCGGCTCAACCCCGGCCCCGGCCGGTTCGCCGGCTTCGACCCGGGCGACCGCGTGGCGTACGCGGAGGCGCCCGGGCGCACCTCGGTGGGCGTCGTCGTCTCGGCGGGTCCGGACGGGCTGCACCTCGACTGCGGGGGCGAGAAGCTCGTCGTACCGAAGGAGCGGGTCGAGTCGGCGCTGCGGCACGGCTGGGCCCTGACCGCCCACCAGGCGGCCGGGACGCGCTGGCCCGCGGTGGTGGCGGTGCTGCCGGGGGACGCGGCGCAGGGCCTGAGCCGGGCGTGGGTCTACACGGCGTTCGGCCGCGCCGAGCGGCATCTGTCCGTGGTGCACGGCGTGGACCAGGCGCTCCCGCGCTCGGTGGCCGAGGTGCTCGCTCCGGCGCGTACGACGCGGCTCACGCCCCTTCTGACGGCCCTGCTGCGCGCGCCCGGGGCCGAGTAGCCCCGGCCCCTCCGGGGGCCCTCACACGGCAGCCTCCGCGCCCGGAAGGGCGCGGAGGCTGCCGCGTGAGAAGGCCGGGAAGGTCGGAAGGGCCAGAAAGGCGAGGCCGAGGGGGTCAGGACGCCCCCGGCAGGTCGTCCTCCTCCTCCAGCTCGTCCTCGTCGAAGACCGCGCTGACGTCGAACCGGCACACCACCCGCTGCGGGTCGGCGTGGTCGAACGGCGTGCTCAGCCACTCCCCCGGCTCCGGCGGCTCGTCCGCGGCCGACACCCAGAGCGTGGAGTCGCCCTCCTCCAGACCGAACTCCTTGTGCCGGGAGGCGATCTCGTCCGGTTCGTACTCCCCGAAGAGCACACCGAGCGCCGCGTGCACGCTCGTGCCGACCACCGCTGCCGTCCGGTCCTCCTCGGCCGGGTCCTCGGCCTCCGGGTCCAGGTCCGCGATCCGCTGGGCCTGGGCAAGCAGCCGCTGGGGTTCCACCACGGCGTAGTCGCGGCGGATCAGGACGCTCAGCGCGTTCGGCTCCTCGGGGCCGGTGTAAGGCGGCAGGGAGTCGTCGGCGCCCGGGATCTCGAAGGGGGTGACCTCGTCGTACCGGTCGTAGAGCCGCTCGTCGTACGCCTCGGCAGCAGCCGCCAGGGCGTTGAACGCCTCGTACACGGCCGGATCGTCGTCCCCGGTGCGGCGTTCCACCGCCTCCAGGTGGCGGTCCAGCGCGGCTTTGACCGCGTCGGCGGCGGCACGTACCTCGGCAGCGGAGGGCTGCGCAGCATCAGACATAGTGCAGACGCTATCCGTACCGGGGCTCTGCCCGCACAATAGATGCGATGCCGGAATACGAATTTGTCGACGTGTACGTGCCTCGCGGGGTGTCCCGCAAGGAGACCACACGTCTGTTGACCGACCACGCCGAGTACGGACACTGGGAGTTGGAGCGACTGAGTCTGCTGCGTGACGGCAGCCGCCGGGTGCGGCTGCGCAGGCGGATCATCCGCCAGCTGCGCGCCACGTGGTGACGGACGCCGGGTGACGGAAACGGGTCGGGCCCCGCGGTCGCGGGGCCCGATCCGTTCTGTCCGGTTACTGCCGCTCCGGGAGCGGCTTCGCCTACGCGCCCGAGCGGGCCCGGCGGTAGAGCGTGGTTCCGGCCAGGAGCAGGCCCGCGCCGGCCGGCAGGGCGATGCCCAGCATGTCCGACCCGGTGTGCGCCAGCGCACCGGCGGCCTGCGGGGCGGTCATGGTCTGGCCGCCCGGGGTGTGCGAGACGGCCGAGGTGGCCGGCCCGGCCGGGGTGTGCGGGTGCTGTCCCGGCTTGGTCCGGTGGATCGGCTTGACCTGGTCCCCGGGCTTGCCCGGGTGGTGGGGCTTGCCGGGGTGGTCCGTGTCGCACGGCTCACCGGGCTTGCCGGGGTGGCCCGGCTGTCCGGGGTGACCGGGGTGGCCCGGGTGCCCCGGCTTGCCCGGGTGGTGGGCGGGCTCGTGGTCGTCGCCGGAGACGTTGGCGCAGTCGTTGCCGAAGACCGGGTTGAGGGCCCCGATCACGGTGACGCCGTTGCCGCACGCGTTGACCGGGACGTCGACGGGCGCCTGGACGCTGTTGCCGGAGCCGACGCCGGGCGAGTTGCTCGCGCCGCCGTGGGCCGTGGCACCGCCGGCGCCGTGGTGCGAACCGCCCTTGTTGACGCAGGTGTTGCCCATCACCGGGTTGAGCAGCCCGATGACGTTGACGGTGTTGCCGCACGCGTTGACCGGCACGTGCACCGGCGCCTGGACCGCGTTGCCGGACAGGGCGCCCGGGGAGTTCTTGGCGCCTCCGTTCGCCGTGGAGTCGGCTTGTGCGTAGCCACTGCCCATGGCGATGACGCCGGTGGCGGCGGCCATGGTGATCAGGCCTTTTCTGGTGACCTGTCGCATAGGTTGTTCCCTGCCTTCTACCTACCGGGTACTCCCGGACGCCGGTGCGCCCGGGAGGGGATGCCTGGCGGCCCCGGAGCGCATGGCGCGCGCTCCGGGGCCGCCCGGCTCGGGCCTCACGGGTTCGGACTCGACGTCACTTGTTGACGCAGTGGTTGCCGAAGGCGGGGTTCAGCAGCCCGATCACGGAAATCGTGTTGCCGCAGACGTTGACCGGCACGTGGACGGGCACCTGGATGACGTTGCCGGAAGCGACGCCCGGGGAGTTCACCGCGGCGCCCTGGGCACCGGCGTCGGCGACGGCGAGGCCGGCACCCGCGAGAACCAGACCACCGGTGACAGCCGCAGCAGCGACGACCTTCTTGATCATTACTTCCTCCTTGTTGGCAAAGGTGCGATCCCAGCCGCGGACCGCACACCCTGTAACGAGGGGAAAGTTATGGGGCTACGAGCTTATGAACGCGTTCACTCTTCTCAGTCAACTCCGTACACCCGGACGATTGTTGACGTGACGTTTCACCAGAGCGGCCGTGGTGCGGTCCGCGGACGCCGGGCGCTGCCGGCACCCGCGGACCGCGCGGGTTCAGGAGGCGTCGATGAACCGGTCGAGGACCCGTACGCCGAACTTCAGACCGTCCAGCGGCACCCGCTCGTCCACGCCGTGGAACATTCCGGCGAAGTCGAGCTCCGGCGGCAGCTTCAGCGGCGCGAAGCCGAAGCAGCGGATGCCGAGGTCGGCGAAGGACTTGGCGTCGGTGCCGGCCGAGAGCATGTACGGCACGGCCCGCGCGATCGGGTCCTCGGCCACCAGGGCCGTCTGCATGGCGTCGACGAGCGCCCCGTCGAAGGTGGTCTCCAGCGCCTTGTCGGCGTGCACGTCCTCGCGCCGGACCCGGGGCCCCAGGATCCGGTCGAGGTCGGCGAGGAACTCCTCCTCGTACCCCGGCAGGAAGCGCCCGTCGACGTGCGCGGTGGCCTGCCCCGGGATCACGTTGACCTTGTAGCCCGCGCCCAGCTGGGTGGGGTTGGCGGTGTTCTGGAGCGAGGCGCCGATGAGCTTGGCGATGCCGCCGAGCTTGGCCAGCGTCTCGTCCATGTTCTCCGGGTCGAGCTCGGTGCCGAGCGCGTCACCGAGCTCGTCGAGGAAGTGCCGCAGCGTCTTGGTGACGCGCACCGGGAACTTGTGCCGTCCCAGCCGCCCGACCGCCTCGGACAGCTCGGTGATGGCGTTGTCCTTGTGGATCATCGAACCGTGCCCGGCGCTGCCGTCCACGGTCAGCTTCATCCAGTGCATGCCCTTCTGGGCGGTCTCCACGAGGTAGAGCCGCAGGTTCTCGTTGACGGTGAACGAGAAGCCGCCGACCTCGCTGATCGCCTCCGTCACGCCCTCGAAGAGGTCGGGGTGCTTGTCGACGAGGTAGCGGGCCCCGTAGGTGCCGCCCGCCTCCTCGTCGGCGAGGAAGGCGAGCACGATGTCGCGCGGGGGCTTGCGACCGCTGCGCAGCCGGTCCCGTACGACCGCGAGGGTCATCGCGTCCATGTCCTTCATGTCGACCGCGCCGCGCCCCCAGACGCAGCCGTCGGCGATCTCGCCCGAGAACGGGTGGTGCGTCCAGTCGTCGGCGTTGGCCGGGACGACGTCGGTGTGGCCGTGGATGAGCAGCGCGGGCCGTGAGGGGTCCTCACCCTCGATCCGGGCCACCGTGGAGGCCCGTCCGGTGTGCGACTCGAAGATCTTCGGTTCGAGCCCCACCTCCGCGAGCTTCTCGGCGACGTACTCGGCCGCCGCCCGCTCGCCGGGTCCGGAGTGGTCCCCGTAGTTGCTGGTGTCGATCCTGATCAGGTCGCGACAGAGGTCGACGACCTCGTCCTCGCCGGTCACGCCTCGCGCCGCCTTCGACTCGCTCACGCTGCTTCCTCCCGCTGCTGCCGCTGCCGCTTCGTCGATTCCCCCACATCCTCCCCCGCGCGCCCCGCGCACCCAAGGGCGGCGTCCCGTCGACATACGGCGTTCACGCAGGCCACGGGGGTGATCGAGCACCCCCAGATGTTTGCTATTGTTTTCCACGTCGGAACGGGCACGGCCCGCGAGACAGACACCTTGTCCGGGTGGCGGAATGGCAGACGCGCTAGCTTGAGGTGCTAGTGCCCTTTATCGGGCGTGGGGGTTCAAGTCCCCCCTCGGACACCACTTGAAAACCCCAGCTGAGCTGGGGTTTTCTTGTTTTTGTGAGACGTAGGTCAAAGATCCCGGCCGCCCCGCTCCCCCAGCGCGACGGCATCGACCCGGTACGGGTGCGGCTGCCCGCCGACCCGGAGGGGGCCTGGGGGACGGTCGCCGAGCACCTCGTCGGGCGGTTCGGGGGTGCGATCGGGGCCGCGCGGGTGGCCGAGATGGTGCGCGACGGGCGGTTCCTCGGCCCCGACGGGCCCGTGGACGAGGCGCTGGCGTACCGGGCGGGGATGTACGTCTGGTTCCACCGCGACTTCGCCCCCGAGGTGCCCGTGCCGTTCGACATCGGGATCGTCCACCGCGACGAGCGGATCGTGGTCGTGGACAAGCCGCACTTCCTGGCCACGACGCCCCGGGGGCGGCACATCACCGAGACCGCCGTGGCCCGGCTGCGGCGCGAGCTGGATCTGCCCGCGCTCCAGCCCGCGCACCGCCTGGACCGGCTGACCGCCGGGCTCGCCCTGTTCGTGGTGCGGCCCGAGGACCGGGGCGCGTACCAGAACCTCTTCGCCGAGCGGCGGGTGCACAAGGAGTACGAGGCGGTCGCCCCGTACGACGCGCGCGTGGCACTGCCGGTGACCGTACGCAGCCGGATCGTCAAGGAGCGCGGGGTGATCGCCGCCCGCGAGGAGCCGGGCGAGCCGAACGCCGAGAGCCGGATCGAGCTGATCGGGCACCGGGGCGGCCTCGGCCGCTACCGGCTGCTCCCGGCGACCGGGCGCACCCATCAGCTGCGGGTCCATATGAACGGCCTCGGGCTGCCGATCCTCCACGACCCGGTGTATCCGGTGGTGGCCGAGGAGCCCGACCCGGATGACTTCCGCCGCCCGCTGCAACTGCTGGCGAGAGTGCTGGAGTTCACCGATCCGGTGGACGGGCGGGAGCGGAGGTTCGAGAGCGGGCTGCGGCTGGCCGCCTGGGACCAGGACGGCCCCGGAGAGGGATAGGTCGGATCAATAGGGGCCCGGGGGACGGAAATCCGGGTTCCAGGGGTACCTTCACGCCTCAGACATCTGATAAATCTCCTCGTATGCGTGTCACCCAGCTCGGCGGCAGCGGCTGTGCCGTCAGTGCGCTCTCCCTCGGTGCGGCCGGGCTCGGCAACCTCCTGGGCGAGGTGTCCGACGCGGACGCCCGGGAGGCGGTGGACGCCGCCTGGGAGGCCGGTGTCCGCTACTTCGACACCGCCCCGCACTACGGCCTCGGCCTCTCCGAGCGCCGGCTCGGGGAGGCCCTGCGGGACCGGCCCCGGGACGCGTACACCGTCTCCACCAAGGTCGGCCGCGTCCTGGAACCGCTCGACGGACCGGCCGGCGACGACCTCGCGGAGGGGTTCGCGGTGCCCGCCACCCACCGGCGCCGCTGGGACTTCAGCGCGGACGGGGTGCGCCGCGGCATCGAGGACAGCCTCGCCCGCCTCGGCCTCGACCGGATCGACGCGGTCTTCCTGCACGACCCCGACGACCACGCCGAACAGGCCCTGCGCGAGGCCTATCCGGCGCTGGAGCGGCTGCGCGCGGAAGGTGTCGTCCGGGCCATCGGCGCCGGGATGAACCACGCCGAACCGCTGGCGCGGTTCATCCGGGAGACGGACGTGGACGCGGTGCTGTGCGCCGGGCGGTACTCGCTGCTCGACCAGCGCGCGGCCGACGTACTGCTGCCCGAGGCCGCCGCGCGCGGCAGGAGCGTAATCGTCGGCGGGGTCTTCAACTCGGGGTTGCTGGCCGACCCCCGGCCCGGCGCCCCCTACGACTACGCGGCGGCGCCGCCGGCCCTGCTGGAGCGGGCGCTGCGGATCAAGGCGGTCTGCGAGCGCCACGGCGTTCCGCTGCGGACCGCCGCGCTCGCCTTCCCGCTGCGGCACCCGGCGGTGGCGAGCGTGCTGGTGGGGGCGCGGTCGGGGACGGAGGTCCGGGACGCCGCCGGACGGTTCGGGCGGCCGGTGCCGCAGGCGCTGTGGGAGGAGCTGGGCGTATGAGGGTGGCACTGCACACCAGGGTCCGGGGCGACCGGATCGAGGCGTACGAGGCGGCGCACCGGGAGGTCCCGGCGGAGCTGACGGCCGCCATCCGGGCGGCCGGGGCCACCGAGTGGACGATCTGGCGCAGCGGCACCGAGCTGTTCCATGTGATCGAGTGCGCCGACTACGCGCGGCTGCTGGCGGCACTGGAGGGGCTGCCGGTGAACATCGCCTGGCAGAGCCGGATGGCCGGACTCCTTGAGGTCGTCCACGACTACTCCGGTCCGGGCGCGGGCGCCGGGCTGCCGGTGGTGTGGGAGCTGTGACGGCCGGTCCGGACCCGGCCGGGCCGGTCGTCGACGCGCACCACCATGTGTGGGACCTCGCCGTCCGCGAGCAGGAGTGGCTCGCGGCCCCCGGGCTCGCCGCCCTCCGGCGGGACTTCCCCGTCGAGGAGCTGCGGTCCGAGGCCGCCGCCGCCGGGGTCGGTGCCACCGTCCTCGTCCAGACCGTGACGGTGGCCGGGGAGACCCCGGAGCTCCTGGCGCTCGCCGGGGGCGACCCGCTGGTGCGCGGGGTCGTCGGCTGGACCGATCTCACGGCGCCCGGGGCGGCCGACGAGGTGGCCCGGCTCGTCGCGCTGCCCGGCGGTAACCGGCTGGTGGGGATACGGCACCAGGTGCAGGGCGAGCCCGACCCCCGGTGGCTGCTGCGGCCGGACGTGGGCGCGGGTCTGGCGGCGGTCGCGGCGGCGGGGCTCGCGTACGACCTGGTGGTCCTCCCCCATCAGCTCCCGGCCTGCGTCCGGGCCGCCGAGCGGCACCCGGGGCTGACCTTCGTGCTGGACCACCTGGGCAAGCCGCCGGTGGCCTCCGGCGCCGTGGAGCCCTGGGCGTCGGCCGTCCGCGCGCTCGCCGCGCTCCCGAACACGGTCTGCAAGCTGTCGGGCCTGGTCACCGAGGCGGGGCCGGGCTGGAGCGTCGAGGCGCTGCGGCCGTACGCGGACACCGTCCTCGATGCGTTCGGCCCCGGGCGGCTGATGTACGGCTCGGACTGGCCGGTGTGCCTGGTGGCCTCCTCGTACGGTGAAGTCCTTGACACCGCACGGGAGTTGGTGAGGGACCTGAGCCCGCGGGAGCGGGCCCAGGTCCTCGGGGGCACGGCCGAGCGGGTCTACGGCCTCAGTGGCCGCGCTTGATCCACTCGTCCAGGTGCGGTGCCTCGGCGCCGATGGTCGTCGAGTCGCCGTGGCCCGTCCGTACGACGGTGTCGGGCGGCAGGGTCAGCAGCCGCTCGCGGATCGAGTCGACAATCGTCGGGAAGTGCGAGAAGGACCGGCCGGTCGCGCCCGGTCCCCCGGCGAACAGGGTGTCGCCGGTGAAGACCGTGCCCAGCTCCGGCGCGTACAGGCACACCGCGCCGGGGGCGTGGCCCGGGGTGTGGACGACCTCCAGGCGCGTCCCGGCGACGGATACGGCCTGACCGTCGGCCAGTTCGCCGTCGGGGGCGCGGTCCGGGTGGGTGAGCTTCCACAGCGGCAGGTCGTCGGGGTGCAGCAGGACCGGGGCGCCGGTGGCCTCGGCGAGCTCCGGGGCGGCGCCGACGTGGTCGTTGTGGGCGTGGGTGCACAGGATCGCGCGCAGGGTGCGTCCGCCGAGGGCGGCCAGGATCGCCGGGGCGTCGTGGGCGGCGTCGACGACCACCGCCTCCTGGTCGTCGCCCACGATCCAGACGTTGTTGTCGACGTCCCAGACGCCGCCGTCGAGGGCGAAGGTGCCCGAGGTGACGAGGTGTTCGATACGGGCGGCCATCAGAACGCCACCACCGAGCGCAGCACATCGCCCTCGTGCATCCGCTCGAAGGCCTTCTCGACCTCGTCGAGGGCGATGGTCTCGGTGACGAAGGCGGCGAGGTCGATCCGGCCCTGCTGGTGCAGGTCGATCAGCATGGGGAAGTCCCGGGAGGGCAGGCAGTCGCCGTACCAGGAGGACTTGAGCGCGCCGCCGCGTCCGAAGACGTCGATCAGCGGCAGTTCCAGCTTCATGTCCGGGGTGGGCACGCCGACCAGGACGACGGTCCCGGCCAGGTCGCGGGCGTAGAAGGCCTGTTCGTAGGTGTCCGGGCGGCCGACCGCCTCGATGACGACGTCGGCTCCGTAGCCGCCGGTGAGGGAGCGGATCGCCTCGATGGCGTCGGCGGTGCGGGAGTTGACGGTGTGGGTGGCGCCCATCGCCCTGGCCGTGGCCAGCTTGCGGTCGTCGATGTCGACGGCCACGATCTTCGACGCGCCCGCGAGCCGGGCGCCCACGATCGCCGCGTCCCCGACGCCGCCGCAGCCGATGACGGCGACCGAGTCGCCCCGGCTCACGTTGCCGGTGTTGAGGGCGGCGCCGATGCCCGCCATGACGCCGCAGCCGAGCAGTCCCGCCACGGCCGGGGAGACCGTCGGGTCGACCTTGGTGCACTGCCCGGCCGCCACCAGCGTCTTCTCGGCGAAGGCGCCGATGCCCAGCGCGGGAGAGAGCTCGGTGCCGTCGGTGAGGGTCATCTTCTGCCGGGCGTTGTGGGTGTTGAAGCAGTACTGGGGGCGCCCGCGCAGACAGGAGCGGCACTGGCCGCACACCGCGCGCCAGTTCAGGATCACGAAGTCGCCGGGGGCCACGTCGCTCACCCCGGCGCCGACCGACTCGACCACACCGGCGGCCTCGTGGCCGAGGAGGAAGGGGAAGTCGTCGTTGATCCCGCCCTGCTTGTAGTGCAGATCGGTGTGGCACACCCCGCACGCCTGGACCTTCACCACGGCCTCGCCGGGCCCCGGGTCCGGCACCACGATCGTCTCCACCCGTACGGGCTCGTTCCTGCCCGGCGCGACGACCCCTCGGACCTGCTGCGGCATACGTGGACTTCCTTTCTCGCACCGCCGGTACGCGCGGACGCGCACGGGCGGAGATGGGTACGGGCCCGACCTCCGCACGTTACTCCGAAGGGCGGCACCCCGCGCCCGGGGTGCCGCCCTTCTCGTACCGCTGCTCGGTGCCTAGCGCTTCGCCGCGAGCTCCGTGACCCGCTTGCGGACCAGGAACCAGCCGCCGACCAGCATGCCCAGGATGATGGGCAGGCAGTAGACGGTGGTGCGGCCGACGCCGCCGCCGTACCACATCAGGTACAGGACCGTGGCGAGGAAGACCAGCGTGACGATCTGGGTGTACGGGGCCCAGGGCAGCCGGTAGGACGGGCGGGTGAGCACGCCCTCCTGGGCTCGGCGCCAGAAGAGCAGCGAGCAGACCATGATCATGGCCCAGGTGCCGAGGATGCCGATGGAGGCGAAGTTCAGCACGATCTCGAAGGCGTCGTCCGGCATCAGCTTGTTCAGGGCGACACCGGCGGCGCCGAAGGCGGCGGTCAGCAGGACACCGCCGTAGGGCACCTGGCCCTTGTTCATCCGGGCCGTGAACTTGGGCGCGGAGCCCGCGACGGCCATCGAGCGCAGGATGCGGCCGGTGGAGTACAGGCCGGAGTTGAGGCTGGAGAGCGCGGCGGTGAGGACCACCAGGTTCATCACACCGGCCGCGCCCGGCACGCCGAGCTTGTCCAGGACGGTGACGAACGGGCTCTGCTCGCCCGAGTAGGCGGTGTACGGCAGGATCAGCGCGAGCAGGACGACCGAGCCGACGTAGAAGACGCCGACGCGCCACATGATCGAGTTGATCGCCTTGGGCAGGATCTTCTGCGGGTTCTCGGTCTCGCCGGCCGCGACACCGCAGAGCTCGACCGAGGCGTACGCGAAGACGACGCCCTGGACGACCAGGAGCATCGGCAGCGTGCCCATCGGGAAGACGCCGCCGTGGTCGGTGATGTTGGCCAGGCCCGGGGTGTTGCCGTCGACGCTGTGCTGGGTGGCGACCAGGTAGATGCCGACCAGCATGAAGGCGACCAGGGCGGCGACCTTGACGATCGCGAACCAGAACTCCATCTCGCCGAAGTACTTCACCGAGATCAGGTTGGCGGTGAGGACCACGGCCAGGGCGATCAGGGCGAGGACCCACTGCGGGATGTCGCTGAACATCGCCCAGAAGTGGGCGTAGGTGGCGGCGGCCGTGATGTCGGCCACGGCGGTGGTCGACCAGTTCAGGAAGTACAGCCAGCCGGCCGTGTAGGCGCCCTTCTCGCCCATGAACTCACGGGCGTAGGAGACGAAGGCGCCGGAGGAGGGGCGGTAGAGCACGAGCTCGCCGAGGGCTCTGACCACGAAGAAGGCGAAGACGCCGCAGACCGCGTAGGCGATGGCGAGCGAGGGGCCCGCGCCCGCCATCCGGCCGCCGGCGCCGAGGAAGAGCCCGGTGCCGATCGCGCCGCCGATGGCGATCATGTTGATGTGCCGGGACTTGAGGTCCTTGCTGTAACCGGCGTCACCGGCGTCGATGTGGGGGGTGCCCTGCGTCTGCGCGGGCGCCGACGTCTCGGCCGCAGGCATGGTGCGGTCACTCATGTAGCTGTATCGCCTTCGTGAGGGGTCATGCGGTCGTGCGATACCGGGCAGTGCCGGTGCCGTCCCGGCGGTGGCCGGTGATGCGGGAAGAGCGCTGTGGGGTCACCCGCGGCGTGGCTGATTCGGGACATGGTCGCGGCTCGACGGGTCATTTGGCAGTGGCCAATGTCACGTACGGGCAGATCTGTGATGAATCTGAGGTAAATCTGAGCTTTACGGGGCGAGAACGTCCAATTCCTTGAGGGCACCGACGGCGATCTCGCGGGTGAGCCGCTCGGCCCGTTCCGCGTCCCGCTCCCGGACCGCCTCGGCCACCCGGACGTGCAGGGTGACGGCGGCCGGGTCGGGGTCCTCGAACATCACCTGGTGGTGGGTGCGGCCGGTCAGGACCTCGGCGACCACGTCGCCGAGCCGGGCGAACATCTCGTTGCCCGACGCGTTCAGGACGATCCGGTGGAAGGCCACGTCGTGGACGAGGTAGCCCTCCAACTGGCGTCCGCGCGAGGTGGCGACCATGCCGAGCGCCTGCTCGGTGAGGGCGGCGCACTGCTCGGGGGTGGCGTGGTGGGCGGCGAGCCCGGCGGCGACCGGCTCCACGGCCGAGCGCAGCACGGTCAGTGAGCGCAGCTGGCGCGGCCGGTCGGCCCCGGCCAGGCGCCAGCGGATGACCTGGGGGTCGTACACGTTCCACTGCTCGGTGGCCCGGACCGTCACCCCGACCCGGCGCCGGGACTCCACCAGCTGCATGGACTCCAGGACCCGGATCGCCTCGCGGATCACGGTGCGCGAGACGTCGAAGCGCTGGGCGAGCTCGTCGCCGCGCAGCACGCTGCCGGGCGGGTAGTCGCCTGCGGTGATCGCGCGGCCGAGGGTGTCGAGCACCTGTGCGTGCAGTCCCTGGGCCTGTGTGGTCATGGCCGTAAGGGTACGGGGCGGTGGAACCGGGGCAGGACGGGCACACGGACCCGGCGAGCAGAAAAGTATTACTTATTTGTCACGAGGTCTTGAATACGTCGCACCTTTTGGGTTTCAGTAGCGCGACGGACGGATGGCCGGAAACGGCCCCCGCCCGGACCACATCGATGTCGACGAAGACAGCGAGGCACCGCTATGAGCACCCCCCACGTCGTCGTGGTGATGGGCGTGGCCGGCACCGGCAAGACCACCATCGGCCCGCTGGTCGCGCGGGCGCTGGGCGTCCCGTACGCCGAGGGCGACGACTTCCACCCGGCGGCCAACGTCGCCAAGATGTCGGCCGGCGTCCCGCTGGAGGACGGCGACCGATGGCCCTGGCTCGACGCGATCGGGCGCTGGGCGCACGGGCGGGCCGGACTCGGCGGGGTGGTGAGCAGCTCCGCGCTCAAGCGCGCCTACCGCGACCGGCTGCGGGCAGCCGCCCCCGGCCTCGTCTTCCTGCATCTGACCGGCGACCGGGAGCTCATCGAACGCCGGATGGCCGAGCGCAGGGGCCACTTCATGCCCACCGCGCTCCTCGACTCGCAGTTCGCCACGCTCCAGCCGCTCCAGGCGGACGAGGCGGGCGTGGCCGTCGACGTCGCCGGGACCCCCGAAGAGATCACCGACCGGGCCGTCGCCGCGCTGCGCCGGCTCCCCGCTTAAGGACCACACCGTGACCAGTCCATGCGTCGAGATCCTGGCAGCGGGCGCGGCCGAGCCGATCACCTCGGCGGGCAACGCCCGGTTGGGGATCGCCGTACTCGCCGGCATCGCCGTCATCGTCCTGCTCATCACCCGGTTCAAGCTGCACGCCTTCCTCTCCCTGACCATCGGCTCGCTGGCGCTGGGCGCCTTCGCCGGGGCGCCGCTGGACAAGGCCATCACCAGCTTCACCACGGGCCTGGGCAACACCGTCGCGGGCGTCGGGGTGCTCATCGCGCTCGGCGCCGTCCTCGGCAAACCGCTCGCCGACTCCGGCGGCGCGGACCAGATCGTCGACACGATCCTGGCGAGGGCCGGGAAGTCCGGCGGGCGCGCGATGCCCTGGGCGATGGTCGTGATCGCCTCGATCATCGGCCTGCCGCTCTTCTTCGAGGTCGGGATCGTGCTGCTGATCCCGGTGGTGCTGCTCGTCGCCAAGCGCGGCAACTACTCGCTGATGCGGATCGGCATCCCGGCGCTCGCCGGACTCTCGGTGATGCACGGGCTGATCCCGCCGCACCCCGGCCCGCTGGTCGCCATCGACGCGGTGGGCGCCAACCTGGGCGTCACCCTCGCCCTCGGCGTCCTCGTCGCCGTCCCCACGGTGATCATCGCCGGTCCGGTCTTCTCCCGGTACGCGGCCCGCTGGGTCGACATCCCGGCGCCGGACCGGATGGTCCCGGCCCGCCCCTCCGAGGAGCTCCGGACACGGCCGAGCTTCGTCGCGACCGTCTCGACGGTGCTGCTGCCGGTCGTGCTGATGCTGGTGAAGGCCCTGGTCGACATCGTGGTCGACGACCCGAAGAACCACCTCCAGCGCGTCACCGACGTGATCGGCTCACCGCTGATCGCGCTCCTCGCGGCCGTCCTCGTCGCGATCTTCACGCTGGGCCGGGCCGCCGGGTTCAGCAAGGAGCGGATCTCCACCACGGTCGAGAAGTCGCTCGCCCCGATCGCGGGCATCCTCCTGATCGTCGGCGCGGGCGGCGGCTTCAAGCAGACGCTGATCGACGTCGGTGTGGGCCAGATGATCCTGGACATCTCCAAGGACTGGTCCATCCCCGCGCTGCTGCTCGGCTGGCTTATCGCGGTCGCGATCCGGCTGGCGACCGGCTCGGCCACGGTGGCGACCATCTCCGCCGCCGGTCTGGTGGCCCCGCTGGCCGCGGACATGTCGACCGGGCACACGGCCCTGCTGGTCCTCGCCGTCGGCGCGGGCTCGCTCTTCTTCAGCCATGTCAACGACGCCGGGTTCTGGCTGGTGAAGGAGTACTTCGGGATGGACGTCGGCCAGACGGTGAAGACCTGGTCGGTGATGGAGACGATCATCTCCGTGGTGGCCCTGGGCTTCGTCCTGCTGCTGTCACTGGTGATCTAGCGGTCCTCCGGCGCCGTCCGCCGGCTCCTCCAGCCACAGCCCGTGCTCCCGCCGGGCCCAGGAACGCTCCACCGACCCGGTGCGCATGCCACGGCGTGCCTCCGGGTCGCGGAGCGCCATGGCCACATGGCCGCTCAGCACGATCCCGACGGCCAGCGCCAGCCAGTCGTGGACGAAGGTCGAGCCGACCCGCACCGGCAGCGGAGCGAGGTGGGTGAACCACATGAACAGCCCGGTGCCGAGCAGGACGAGCGCGGCCCCGGTGATCCACCCGGCGTAGACCTTCTGCCCGGCGTTGAACTTGCCCGCCGTACGCGGCCGTCCGTCCCGGGTGAGCGCCGAGCGCAGCCAGCGGCGGTCGTGCCGGCCGAACCGGTTGAGCCGGCGCAGATCGGCCCGGAAGGCCCGGGAGAGGAGCCCCGCCAGGACCGGCACGGGCAGCAGCACCCCGGAGAACTCGTGCACCGTCACCACCAGCTCCCGGCGGCCCACCGCCTCGGCGAGCTGCGGCAGGTAGAGCACGGCGGCCGACAGCACGCACACCCCGAACACGAGCGCGTTGGCGCGGTGCACCCAGCGCTCGGCCGCGGTGAACCTCCGTACCCGCGCCGCCGGTTCAGCCGGTGGGATGGTCGTCGCGTCCGTTGGACCGGCCGACCCAGGCATCCGTGTCATAGCCCCGCTCCTCCCAGAACCCGCGCCGTACCGTGCCCGTCACGGTGATCCCGGAGAGCCATTTCGCCGACTTGTAGAAGTACATGGGCGCCACATAGAGGCGGACCGGGCCGCCGTGCGCGTGGGAGACCGGCTTGTCCTTCATGCTCAGGGCGACCAGCACGTCGTCGCGGCGGGCCTGTTCGAGCGTGAGGCTCTCGGTGTACGTGCCGTCGAAGCAGGTGAAGCGGACCGCCCCGGCCCCCGCGCGCACCCCCGCGGCGTCGAGCAGCCTGGACAGCCGCACCCCCGCGAACGGCGTGTCCGGCACCCGCCACCCCGTCACGCACTGCACGTCCCGCACCAGCCGCGTCTGGGGCAGCGCCCGCAGCGCGTCCAGGGTGTAGGTGGCGGGGCGGTCGACGAGGCCGTCGACGGTGAGCCGGTAGCCGGCGGCGCCCTGGTGCGGTACGGAGGCGGCGACGGAGTAGTAGCGGAAGCCGCCGCCGTTGGGCAGCAGGCCGGTCAGGCCGGTGGGGTCCTTCCCGGCGGCGGCGCCGAGGACGGACTCCAGGCCGCGCTGGAGCGCGGGGGCGGCGGCGACCCCGGCGACGCCGAGGCCGAGCATGCCGAGCACGATCCGGCGGCCGACCGGGGCGCCGCCGTCGAGCGGTGGTTCA
Source organism: Streptomyces sp. YS-3 (assembly GCF_045257485.1). Classification (NCBI taxonomy): domain Bacteria; kingdom Bacillati; phylum Actinomycetota; class Actinomycetes; order Kitasatosporales; family Streptomycetaceae; genus Streptomyces; species Streptomyces sp. YS-3. Next base: position 16,810 of record NZ_JBJHPC010000074.1, read on the forward strand.
GGGTTCACCCCCTGATTCGAGCACCGGCGGCCCCCGGACACCAGGGGCACCGGCCCACCGTCACCGTTTGGTCAGATCCGGGCCCGCTCGTCGCTGCCGCGGGCGGCCTTCTCCAGCCGGAAGGCCTCGTTGCCCTGGCCGATCCGGGCGTGCGCCTCGGGCCGCACCGCCCGGACGACCAGGCCGTACGCCACACCGCCCGCCAGGGCGAGCGCGATGATCGAGGGCAGCAGCCAACTGAGCGAGGAGTCCGGGCCCGCGCCGACGAGGACGTCGAAGTCCTTGACCGTGTAGAACGCGATGACGAGGAGCGCGACCCCGGCGACGCCGGAGGCGAGCAGCCGCCACAGCTGCGCGCCGGCCGCGCCCCGGCGGACGAAGAAGGCGATGACCGCGAAGGAGGCGGCGGCCATCAGCACGATCACACCGAGCGCGCCCACGTTGCCCATCCAGGTGAACAGGTGCAGCACGGCGGCGGTCGGGTCGCCGGTGGGCTTGTCGTCGGCGACGGCGAACGCCACGACCACCACGAACGAGATCACGGTCTGCAGGAGGGAGCCGGAGCCGGGGGCTCCGCTGGTGTGGTTGGTCCGGCCGAACGCGGCGGGCAGCAGGCCCTCGCGGCCCATGGCGAAGACGTACCGGGCGACCACGTTGTGGAAGCTGAGCAGCGCGGCGAACATGCCGGTGACGAAGAGGCCGTGCAGGACGTCGGTGAAGGTGCCGCCGAGCCGGTCCTCGGTGAGCCCGAACAGCAGGCCGGGACCGTTCTTGCGGGCCGCGTCGACGATGCCGTCGGGGCCGGCGGCGACGTTGAGCGCCCAGGAGCTGAACGCGAAGAACACCGCGGAGAAGCCGACGGCCAGGAACATCACCCGGGAGACGACCAGATGCGGGCGGCTGGTCTCCTCCGCGTACACCGGGGCCTGCTCGAAGCCGGTGAAGGCGGCGATGCAGAAGCACAGGGCGGTGCCGATGCCCGCGCCGGAGAGGGTGGAGGGGTTGAAGGCGTGCAGCGACAGGCCCTCCTTCGCCGGGTCGGCCACGGCCGCGAAGTCGAAGACGACGACCAGCGCCACCTCGATGACGAGCAGCACGCCCAGCACCTTGGCGTTGAGGTCGATCTTCAGCCAGGCGAGTACGCCCACCAGCGCGACGGCCGCGAGCGCCGGGATCCACCAGGCGAGTTCGGTGTCGAGGTAGGTGGCGAAGAGGCTGGAGACCTCGAAGCCGAACATGCCGTAGATGCCGACCTGGAGGGTGCTGTAGGCGATCAGCGCGACGAAGGCGGCGCCCGCCCCGGCGGTGGGGCCGAGGCCCCTGGCTATGTACGCGTAGAACGCGCCGGCGTTGTGGACGTGGCGGCTCATCTCCGCGTACCCGAAGCTGAACAGGACCAGGACGGCGCCGAGGATGAGGAAGAGCAGGGGCTGGCCGACGATGCCCATCACGCCGTACGTGGTCGGCATGACACCGGCGACCACCATCAGCGGGGCGCTCGCGGCGAGCACCGAGAGGAGCAGCCCGGGGGTGCCGAGCCGGTCGGCCCGCAGGGCTCTCTCCTGTCCCTTGTACGTACGGATCTCATCGCTGTCGGTCGACATGGCGGGGGTGCCCTTTCGGTGGGACGCGGGGGGTGGTGCCGAGCGGGTGGAGCCGTGGTGCGTGCGGTGGTCCGGTGGAGCTAGGCCGTGCCCAGTGCGGCGCTGCGCGCGGCCTGGAAGGCGCGGTAGGGGTCCCGGTCCGGGTACGACCAGGGGGCGGGGGTGTAGTGCCGGCCGATGCGGTGGAAGAGGGCGGCGGCCTCGGCGGGGCGGCCCTCGCAGTGCTTGGCGTGGGCGAGGAAGTTCAGGTCGACCCCGGCCCGGGGGTGGTCCTCGCGCTCCCACTCCAGCCACCAGTCGAACGCGGACTTGATCACCTGGCGGGCGCGGCGGCCGGTCCAGTGCTCGGAGGCGACGGGGTCGCGCGGCGCGGCGCCCTGGGCGGCGAGCACCCGGTACCGCTCGGCGTGGGCGACCAGCGGGAGCAGGGCGAGCGGGGAGTCTGCGGGGGCGCGGGCCACGCCGGCGGCGGCGAAGGCGTACACCTCGTGCATCGGGTCGGGGCCGTCGCCCGGGCGGCGCTCGGCGAGCCGCGCGGCCATCAGATGGTGGGCATGGTGGTGGTCGGGGTGGCGGGAGCACACCTCGGCGAAGATCTGCTCGGTCTCGTTGTCCG
>NZ_JBJHPC010000731.1:0-3061 GCF_045257485.1 Streptomyces sp. YS-3
CTCCCGGCGGCCCCCCGGCCCCGGGGGCGGGACGGTGGTGCGGGCTACCCTGCTGGGGTGAGTACTGAGCAGCACCCTGACAGCGAGACCGGCGCCGGCGCCCCCGAGGGGCCGCGCCCCCGCCGGCTGACCGCGGCAGCCGCGATCGCCGCGATCGAGGGCCTGGCCCTGGTCGGCGGCGGCCTCTTCATGCTCGTGATGGGCCTGACCGGCAAGCCCGACCAGCCGCGACAGGCCGAGACGGGCGGCGTGACGCTGATCGTCCTCGGCCTGATCCCGCTGATCGCCGCGCGCGGGCTGCTGCTGCGGCGCCGCTGGAGCCGGGGACCCGCGCTGATCACCCAGCTCCTGGCGCTGCCGGTGGCCTGGATGTTCCTGACCTCCGACGGTCCGGCGATCCCGGTGGGGATCGCCATGGCCGTGCTCGCGGTGACCGGGCTGGTCCAGCTGGTCAATCCGGCCACGGCCGAGGCGCTCGGGATGCGCGGGGCGGGCGGGACGCGGGAGCCGTAACCCACGGTCACCGACGCGTCCGGTGCCCTCGGTGCGCGGACGGACGCCTGCCCGGACGCGTGATCCGGGCCGGGCTCGCCGCGCCTACTCCTCCACCAGCAGCTTCTCCCGCAGCTGCGCCAGGGTCCTGGCCAGCAGCCGGGAGACGTGCATCTGCGAGATGCCGACCTCCTGCGCGATCTGCGACTGGGTCATGTTCCCGAAGAAGCGCAGCAGCAGGATCCGCTTCTCGCGCGGCGGCAGGTCCTCCAGGAGCGGCTTGAGCGACTCCCGGTACTCCACGCCCTCCAGCGCCTCGTCCTCCGCGCCCAGGGTGTCCGCGACCGCCGGCGACTCGTCGTCGGTGTCCGGGACGTCCAGCGAGAGCGTCGAGTAGGCGTTGGCCGACTCCAGGCCCTCCAGTACCTCCTCCTCGGAGATGCCGAGGCGCTCCGCCAGCTCGTGCACCGTGGGCGAGCGGCCGTGCTGCTGGGAGAGCTCGGCGGTGGCCGTGGTGAGGGCCAGGCGCAGCTCCTGGAGGCGGCGCGGCACCCGGACCGCCCAGCCCTTGTCGCGGAAGTGCCGCTTGATCTCGCCGACGACCGTGGGCGTCGCGTACGTCGAGAACTCGACGCCGCGCTCCGGGTCGAACCGGTCGACCGACTTGATGAGGCCGATGGTGGCGACCTGGGTCAGGTCGTCCAGCGGCTCGCCCCGGTTGCGGAACCGCCGGGCCAGGTGCTCGACCAGCGGCAGGTGCATCCGGACCAGCCTGTTGCGCAGCTCGGCCTTCTCGGGCGAGCCGTCCGGGAGTTTGCGCAGCTCGATGAACATCGCCCGCGCCCCGCTGCGGTCCTGCGGATCGTGCTGGTGCTGCGTGTGCTCGATGTGCTCGCTCATGTGGGCCGCCCGCTCTGCCTGCCGCGTCTGCTCCGCCACGGCCTCAAGGCCGTCAAGTCCGTCCACCGGGTGCGGCCGGGCCTGCTGCTCCGGGATACCGATGGAGAGCGGCTCCTCCGGGTGCGACTCGGGGATGCGCCTGTCGTCCCGCACCGGACCGTCCCCGCTCACGCCGGTCCGGGTCCCGCGCCGCGCTGTTTGTACAGGCTGATGGAGACCGTACGGTCGTCGGCGACCGAGGAGTCGACCTTGCCGGCGAGCGCGGAGAGCACCGTCCAGGCGAAGGTGTCGCGCTCGGGCGCCCGGCCGTCCGTGGTCGGCGCCGAGACCGTGACCTCCAGGGAGTCGTCGACGAGACGGAAGACACAGCTCAGCACGGAGCCGGGGACGGCCTGCTGGAGCAGGATCGCGCAGGCCTCGTCGACCGCGATACGCAGATCCTCGATCTCGTCGAGGGTGAAGTCCAAACGTGCCGCGAGACCGGCCGTGGCCGTACGCAGCACCGACAGGTAGGCACCCGCGGCCGGCAGCCGGACTTCCACGAAGTCCTGGTTCCCGGGCTCGCCTGCGATCTGGGACACCCTCACCTCCAAGGTGCACAAGCTCTCTCGGGCCCCGGCGGAGGGGACGCCCCCGGGGCCATGCGGTACGAAATGCGGTGATCGTGCGTCGTCCACGCGATCGTGGTGCTAGGAAGGGCGACGCTATCGCGATCCATGGTGCCGTGTCGCCGGGACCCCTCCCGACAGGTGTCACTCATGGTAAGCATATGGGCACGGACAGTGGCTAGAGGTGTGCGGTGCCCAATTGCTGTGAACCGGCGCCGGGTTGACGTACCCAGGGCGGAGGCCGTCGAACCGTCCGGATTCCCCCCGCTTCGCTCCTCACACCAGTGCGTTGTCCACAAAGCACCAGCGCCAGTCCTCGCCCGGCTCCAGGGTGCGCATCACCGGGTGCCCGGTCTCCAGGTGGTGGCCGGTCGCGTGCCGCTGCGGTGAGGAGTCGCAGCAGCCCACATAGCCGCACACCAGACAGAGCCGCAGCTGTACGTGATGGGTGCCCGCGGCCAGGCACTGCGGGCAGGTGTCCGTCAGCGCCGGGGGCTCGGGGCGCGGCAGTTCGGCAACGTGGGGGCACTCGCTCATGATTGCCAGGTTACGACGCTCGGGTTGTGAGGTGGCTGGGATGGACGCGTTGCCGCTGGTGGCACTGGTCGCGGGGAGCGCCGTGGTGGCCGGGGCCGCCCGCCGCACCCCGGTGCCGGCCCCGTTGCTGCTGGTCGCGGCGGGGCTCGCCGCCGCCTATGTGCCGGGCGTCCCGGACTACACGCTCGACCCGCACATCGTGCTGCCCCTGCTGCTGCCGCCGCTGCTGTACACGGCCGCCGTCGACAGCTCGTACCTCGACCTGCGCGCCAATCTGCGGCCCGTCGCACTGCTCTCGGTCGGATACGTCCTGTTCGCGACGGTGGCCGTCGGCTGGCTCGCCTATCTGCTGGTGCCCGATCTGCCGCTGACCGCCGCGCTGGTGCTCGGCGCGGTGGTCGCGCCGCCGGACGCCGTCGCGGCCACCGCGATCGCCCGGCGCCTGGGCCTGCCGGGCCGGATCACCACGATCCTCCAGGGCGAGTCGCTGGTGAACGACGCGACCGCCATCACCGCCTACAAGG
>NZ_JBJHPC010000732.1:0-3042 GCF_045257485.1 Streptomyces sp. YS-3
CCTCTACACCTCCCTCGTCTGACCCGGACCCCTTCCGGCCGCCCCCAACCCCCCTCGTACTGTGCAAGGAGTCCGTACCCCATGACGTCCACGGTGCCCACCGCCGTCCCGCACGCCGACGGCCAGCCGCCGATCACCATGTTCGGTCCGGACTTCCCCTACGCGTACGACGACTTCCTGGCCCACCCGGCCGGGCTCGGCCAGATACCCGCGACCGAGCACGGCACCGAGGTCGCCGTCATCGGCGGCGGTCTTTCGGGCATCATCTCGGCGTACGAGCTGATGAAGATGGGCCTCAAGCCCGTCGTGTACGAGGCCGACCAGATCGGCGGCCGGCTGCGCACCGTCGGCTTCGACGGCCCCGGCACGGACGGACTGACCGCCGAGATGGGCGCGATGCGCTTCCCGCCCTCCTCGACCGCCCTCCAGCACTACATCGACCTGGTCGGCCTGGTCACCGAGCCGTTCCCGAACCCGCTCGCCGAGGCCACCCCCTCGACCGTCGTCGACCTCAAGGGCGAGTCGCACTACGCCGAGACCATCGCCGACCTGCCGCAGGTCTACCGCGACGTGGCCGCCGCGTGGAACGCCTGTCTGGAGGAGGGCGCCGACTTCTCGGACATGAACACCGCGATGCGCGAGCGGGACGTCCCGCGCATCCGAGAGATCTGGGCCAAGCTCGTAGAGAAGCTCGACAACCAGACCTTCTACGGGTTCCTCTGCGACTCGCAGGCCTTCAAGTCCTTCCGCCACCGCGAGATCTTCGGCCAGGTCGGCTTCGGCACCGGCGGCTGGGACACCGACTTCCCCAACTCCATCCTGGAGATCCTGCGCGTCGTCTACACCGAGGCGGACGACCACCACCGCGGCATCGTCGGCGGCTCCCAGCAGCTGCCCCTGCGGCTGTGGGAGCGCGAGCCCGAGAAGATCATCCACTGGGCGCAGGGCACCTCGCTCTCCTCGCTGCACGAGGGCGCGCCGCGCCCGGCGGTCACCCGTCTGACCCGCACCGCGGGCAACCGGATCACCGTCACCGACGCGTCGGGCGACATCCGCACCTACCGCGCGGCGATCTTCACCGCGCAGTCCTGGATGCTGCTCTCCAAGATCGAGTGCGATGACTCGCTCTTCCCGATCGACCACTGGACGGCGATCGAGCGCACCCACTACATGGAGTCGAGCAAGCTCTTCGTGCCCGTGGACCGGCCGTTCTGGCTGGACAAGGCCGTCGACGACAGGGGAAATCCGACCGGCCGGGACGTCATGTCGATGACGCTCACCGACCGGATGACCCGTGGCACCTACCTGCTGGACGACGGCCCGGACAAGCCCGCCGTCATCTGCCTCTCCTACACCTGGTGCGACGACAGCCTGAAGTGGCTGCCGCTGTCGGCGAACGAGCGCATGGAGGTCATGCTCAAGTCGCTCGGCGAGATCTACCCGAACGTCGACATCCGCAAGCACATCATCGGCAACCCGGTGACCGTGTCGTGGGAGAACGAGCCCTACTTCATGGGCGCGTTCAAGGCGAACCTGCCGGGCCACTACCGCTACCAGCGCCGTCTGTTCACGCACTTCATGCAGGACTCGCTGCCCGAGGACAAGCGGGGCATCTTCCTCGCGGGCGACGACATCTCCTGGACGGCCGGCTGGGCCGAGGGCGCGGTGCAGACCGCCCTGAACGCGGTGTGGGGCGTCATGCACCACCTCGGCGGCGCCACGGACGGCACCAACCCCGGCCCGGGCGACCTGTACGACGAGATCGCGCCGGTCGAGCTGCCGGAGGACTGACGGCGGCGCAGACCTTCCGCGGGGGGCTCGGGGGCTTTGGCCCCCGGGCCCCCCTTCCGTGCCGTCGCCCGCTCGCAGCCCCGCCGCGCCGGGTGGCTCATCCCGGGAAGGCCGGGTCCGGGCCGGATCGCCAGGGGTGGACTCCTCGCGCGGCGGAGGGCGCGGCGTACGGCGTCAGCAGGCACCGCCCCACCAGACCGACCCCCGCGTCCATCCGCTCCCTGAACTCCCGGAACAGGTCGGGAAGTTCCCGCAGCCGCCACAGCAGCCGCGCCGACGACCAGGCCGCGTCGCGCGCCCGCTCCAGGCTCCATGACGCCAGCAGATGCGTGAGCGGATCCGCGACCTCCAGCAGGTCGGGCCCCGGCATCAGCTCCTCGCGCACCCGCTCCTCCAGCGCCACCAGCATGTCGCCGACCCGCTCGAAGTCCCGCTCCAGACCGTCCGGTCCGCACTCCAGGGCGCGGCAGCTGTCGACGACGGCGAGTGCCAGGTCGTGCCCGATGTGGGCGTTGATGCCGCAGAGCGCGAACTGCAGGGGGCGCACGCCCGGGTGGCGCCGGTACTGGAACAGGGGCCGCCAGCAGGCGGGCGGGCGCAGCCCCGCCGCCACCGCGTCGACCGCCCGCAGATAGCGACCGGCGAACAGCACGTCCAGCGTCGCCGCGGCCCCCGGGTCCTCGAACGCGCCCCCGGAGAGGGAGCGGCCGATCTCCTCGGTCACCGCCAGATAGACCCGGTTGAAGACGGCCAGGCCGTCCCTGGGAGGCAGGCTCGCGCGCAGCGCCCGCATCCGCCCCGCTACGGTGTCCACCGACGCCCCGGCGAGCCCCGTGGTACCTGCCCGCTCTCCGATCCGCACCATGGGGGCAGCGTCCCAGTCCGGCGCTTCCCGGGACGCCGCCGTGCCCGGGGCTTCCCCGGAACGGGTGAACAGGGGGCCAGTGGGGCCCGGGAGAAGGGGAGTTCACGGTTGTCGGGAACACCGCCCGCACGCGCGCGTCGGCGCGGCGCGGACAGAGCCGCGCGCCGCTCGGCCGCCCGGCGCACCGCCATGATGGTGCTGGCCTGCGCGGTCGTGGGCGTCGGTGGACACCGTAGCGGGGCGGATGCGGGCGCTGCGCGCGAGCCTGCCTCCCAGGGACGGCCTGGCCGTCTTCAACCGGGTCTATCTGGCGGTGACCGAGGAGATCGGCCGCTCCCTCTCCGGGGGCGCGTTCGAGGACCCGGGGGCCGCGGCGACGCTGGACG
>NZ_JBJHPC010000733.1:0-3037 GCF_045257485.1 Streptomyces sp. YS-3
CGCCCCCACCACAGCGATCCCCACCGCAACCCACGGCATCGTCGTCCCCACCAGGCGCAGGGCGAAGAACGTCTGGAGCCAGGGGACCGCCAGGACCAGGAGGAAGGCGAAGCCCATCGACGCCACCAGGGCTATCCGCCACCACGTGTACGGGCGGGCGATGATCGCCAGGACCCACATCGACACCAGGAACAGCGTCAGCGTCGCCGCGCTGGTCTCGGCCTCGCGGGCGTCCGGCCCCGTGTAGTAGTGCCGCGCCAGCAGATACGTGGCGAAGGTGGTCACCGCCGCGATCACCCCGCCGGGGATCGCGTACCGCATCACGCGCCGTACGAAATGCGGCTGGGCCCGTTCCGTGTTGGGGGCCAGCGCCAGGAAGAACGCCGGGATGCCGATCGTCAGCGTGGACAGCATCGTCAGATGGCGCGGCAGGAACAGGTATTCCACCTGGGTGCAGACCACGAGGAGCGCCAGCAGTACCGAGTACACCGTCTTCACCAGGAACAGCGTCGCCACCCGCGTGATGTTCCCGATCACCCGGCGCCCCTCCGCCACCACCGACGGCAGGGTGGCGAAGCTGTTGTCCAGCAGGACGATCTGGGCCACCGCCCGCGTCGCCTCCGAGCCCGACCCCATGGAGACGCCGATGTCCGCGTCCTTGAGGGCCAGGACGTCGTTGACGCCGTCGCCCGTCATCGCCACCGTGTGCCCGCGGGACTGCAGCGCCGCCACCATGTCCCGCTTCTGCTGCGGCGACACCCGCCCGAACACCGCGTTCTCGTCCAGGACGGACGCCATCTCCGCGCGCCCCTCCGGCAGCTTGCGCGCGTCCACCGCGTTCTGCGCGCCCGGCAGGCCCAGCTTGCCGGCCACCGCGCCCACCGAGACCGCGTTGTCCCCGGAGATGACCTTCGCGTGGACGTCCTGCTCCTCGAAGTAGCGCAGGGTGTCGCCCGCGTCCGGTCGCAGCCGCTGCTCCAGCACCACCAGCGCCGTCGCCCGCGCGTCCGTCGCCACCCGCGGGTCGTCGAGCTCGCGCCCGGCGCGGGCCAGCAGCAGGACGCGCAGGCCCTGTTCGTTGAGGGAGTCGATCTCCGCGAGGGACGGGTCGTCCGCCGGCAGCAGGACGTCCGGCGCGCCCAGCAGCCACGTCGAGTTCTCCCCGTCGCCCTCGCTGAACGCCGCCCCGCTGTACTTGCGCGCCGAGGAGAACGGCAGCGACTCCGTGCACCGCCACTCCTCGCTGTCCGGATACGCGTCGATGACCGCCTGGAGCGAGGCGTTGGGACGCGGGTCGGACTCGCCGAGCGCGCCGAGCACCTTGCGTACGTACGCCTCGTCGGCGCCGTCCAGGGGCCGCAGCTCGGTGACGTCCATGCCGCCCTCGGTGAGCGTGCCGGTCTTGTCGAGGCAGACCACGTCCACGCGCGCGAGGCCCTCGATCGCGGGGAGCTCCTGCACCAGGCACTGCTTGCGGCCGAGCCGGATCACCCCGATCGCGAAGGCGACCGAGGTGAGCAGCACAAGGCCCTCGGGGATCATCGGGACGATGCCGCCCACCGTGTACGCGACCGACTGCTTGAAGTCGTCGTCCTTGACCACGAGCTGGCTGATCACCAGGCCGATCGAGGTCGGGACCATCAGCCAGGTCACGTACTTGAGGATCATCGAGATGCCCGAGCGCAGCTCGGAGTGGACCAGGGTGAAGCGGCTGGCCTCCTCCGCGAGCTGCGCCGCGTACGCCTCGCGTCCGACCTTCGTCGCGGTGAACGCGCCGCCGCCCGCGACCACGAACGACCCGGACATCATGCGGTCGCCGGGCTTCTTGAGGACCGGGTCGGCCTCGCCGGTCAGCAGCGACTCGTCGATCTCCAGACCGTCGGCCTCCACCACCTCGCCGTCGACCACGACCCGGTCGCCCGGCCCGAGCTCCACCAGGTCGCCGAGGACGATCTCGGAGGTGGAGATCTCGGCGCCGGTCCCGTCGCGCCGGACCGTCGGCTTGGCCTCGCCGATGACCGCGAGTCCGTCCAGGGTATTCTTGGCGCGCAGCTCCTGGATGATGCCGATGCCCGTGTTGGCGATGATCACGAAGCCGAAGAGGCTGTCCTGGAGCGGCGCCACGAAGAGCATGACCACCCACAGCACGCCGATGATCGCGTTGAAGCGGGTGAAGACGTTGGCGCGGACGATCTCGGCGGTGGAGCGGCTGCTGCGCAGCGGTACGTCGTTGACCTCGCCCCGGGCGACGCGTTCGGCGACTTCGGCGGTGGTCAGACCGGTCGCCCGGCCGGACGCCACGGGCGGCGGCACGGGGTGGACGGGGTCGAGTTCCGCCCCGGCGTCGATATTGGCGCGCTGCGTCATGATTTCGACGGTACGGGGGGAATTCCCGCTTCACCTGCCGGGAACGTCGAACATCAGACCAGGGGAGGAGACGAATGGTCCTGTGGCGGTACGCCCGCCGGGAGGTCTCCTACCGCGCCGGCCCCTACCGCGCTGTCACCTCACGGCGTCCCGGCCGCCGCGTCCCGCTCCGCCGCGTGCCGCTTGAGGGCCGCGTCGCGCCCCCGTACGTACCAGATGCCGATCAGACCGAGACCGCCGCCGGCCAGGCACGTCCACACCCACCACAGATGGCCGTGGTCGTCGAACCAGCCGTAGAACGGCAGCTGGACCAGGAAGAGGACGAACCAGAGGATCGTGCCGCCGGTGATGGTGGCGACGACCGGCCCTTCCAGGGGCTCCGGCGCCTCGTGCTTCGGGGTCCACTTCTCCATGCGATCAGTGTAGGGGGACGCCCGTGCCGCCCCGGCGGACCGTTCGCGGCCTTCCGCACCCCGGGCGCCCCTTGTGTCTACGCGCGGAGATAGCGATCTTCGACTTATGTATTCATACTGAAACGGCTTACGGCTGACTCGTTTTGTTCGTTGAAACGTCCAAAGAAGTTCGGGTAAAGCCGCTTACGCAGTGCGCAGCTCCCGCTCCCCCGCCCCGTCTCACGACTGAGGTTCCGCATGTCCCCGTCGGCCACCGC
>NZ_JBJHPC010000734.1:0-3030 GCF_045257485.1 Streptomyces sp. YS-3
GTTCTGGACGCGCAGCCCGGCGGAGGGCTTGGCGGAAGCGGTCCCCGGCTTGGCCCCCGGCTTGGCCCCCGGCTTGTCCGATCCGGACCCGGACCCGGTGCCAGTGCTGGTGCCGGGACGGGGGGCGTCCCGGCCGCCGTCCTTCGGGCCGGTGAGCTTGGCGGCCGACTCCTTCTTCCCGTAGACGGCCTTCGCCCGGTCGTCGTCGCTGACGGCCGGGTCGTACGACACGACCCGCTCGAAGTCGACGTACAGCCGGTGCACCCCGTCCGCCGCCTCGTCCTTCCAGCGGCAGCCCACCCGCCGGTCCGTGTCGTACGTCAGCTCCGCGGCCCCCGCGTACGCCTTCGCCTGCTGGTCCTCCGGCAGCTCGGCGGCGCCCGGCAGCATGCCCTTGAGGACGCTCTTGTTCACGGCCCGGCACGGCTCGGGCAGCGTGCGGTAACGGCCCGGCGGCGCGGCGGCGGCCTTGGGCACGCCCGCCTTGGAGTCCGTGGTGGTGCCATCGGTGCCGGAGCCCGAGGAGCAACCCGCGACCAGCGCCACGAGGAGCGCCACACCGGACACGTACGCCTTTCGCTGCACGGTTCCCAGGCTCCTTTCGGGAGAAAAGCGGTTGCCGCCGCAGTGCGGCGGCTGGACACAATGTCTATCGCACGCGCTGCCGTGAACGCCGGTCCACTGTCCTGTTTGTGGCCCTTGGTGACGGTTTTTGCGCACCAGGCGCATGATGGCGCAAAGGAATGTTTCGGGAAAACCGGTCATATCACTCAACGCGGGTGACTGTGGAGACACGGGAGATACGGGAGACTCGGGGGAACGAGGAATCATGTCGTACGTAGAGGTACCGGGCGCTCAGGTCCCGATCCGGATGTGGGCGGACCCGGCGGCGGTCGACGAGGGCGCGATGCGGCAGCTGCGCAACACCGCCACGCTGCCCTGGATCAAGGGTCTGGCCGTGATGCCGGACGTCCACTACGGCAAGGGCGCCACGGTCGGCTCGGTCATCGCGATGCACGGGGCGGTCTGCCCGGCGGCGGTCGGGGTCGACATCGGCTGCGGGATGTCAGCGGTCAAGACGTCCCTGACCGCGAACGACCTCCCGGGCGACCTCTCCCGTCTGCGCTCCAAGATCGAGGAGGCGATCCCGGTCGGCCGCGCGATGCACGACGGTGCGGTGGACCCCTCCCGCCTCCACGGTTTCGCCACGGCGGGGTGGGACGACTTCTGGGGCCGGTTCGGGGGTGTGGCGGACGCGGTGAAGTTCCGCCAGGAGCGGGCGGTCAAGCAGATGGGGACGCTCGGCTCGGGGAACCACTTCTGGGAGTTCTGTCTGGATTCGGACGACTCGGTCTGGATCATGCTGCACTCCGGATCGCGGAACATCGGCAAGGAGCTCGCCGACTTCCATATCGGCGAGGCCCAGAAGCTGCCGCACAACCAGGGCCTGGTCGACCGTGACCTGGCGGTGTTCATCGCGGACACCCCGCAGATGGCCGCCTACCGCAACGATCTCTTCTGGGCGCAGGAGTACGCGAAGTACAACCGCGCGATCATGATGGCCCTCTCCCAGGACGTGGTCCGGCGTGAGTTCAAGAAGGCCGGGGTGACCTTCGGCGAGGTCATCTCCTGCCACCACAACTACGTGTCGGAGGAGCGGTACGACGGCATGGACCTGCTGGTCACCCGTAAGGGCGCGATCCGCGCCGGCTCCGGGGACTACGGGATCATCCCGGGCTCGATGGGCACCGGCTCGTACATCGTGAAGGGCCTCGGGAACCCGGCGTCCTTCAACTCCGCCTCGCACGGCGCCGGCCGCAGGATGAGCCGGAACGCGGCGAAGCGGGCGTTCACCACCCGCGACCTGGAGGAGCAGACGCGGGGTGTGGAGTGCCGCAAGGACTCCGGCGTCGTGGACGAGATCCCGGCCGCGTACAAGCCGATCGAGAAGGTCATCGACCAGCAGCGTGACCTGGTGGAGGTCGTGGCCAAGCTGAAGCAGATTGTCTGCGTGAAGGGCTGAGGGGCGCCGGGGGCATCGGGGCCGCCCGGGCCGCCGGGACCCGCAGAGGCCGCCTGGGCCGTCCGGGCCGCCGGGTCGGGACCGTCGGTCGTCGGGACCGTCGGGGCGGTGGCCCCGGCGGTTCGGCCGCCCGACGGTCGGTCGGTTTCTCGGCCCCGGGCTCGCGGGCTCGTGGGCTACAGCTCCCGGTGGACCTTCGTGTTGGAGGCCTGGGCGCGGGGGCGGACCACCAGGAGGTCGATGTTGACGTGCGGGGGGCGGGTGACGGCCCAGGTGATCGTCTCCGCCACGTCGTCGGCCGTCAGGGGCTCCGCCACGCCCGCGTAGACCTTCGCCGCCTTCTCGTCGTCGCCCCGGAAGCGGGTCGTGGCGAACTCCTCCGTCTTCACCATCCCGGGCGCGATCTCGATCACGCGCACCGGCCGGCCCACGATCTCCAGGCGCAGGGTCTCCGCGATGACCCGGGCTCCGTTCTTCGCGGCGACATAGCCCGCGCCGCCCTCGTACGTGCCGTGGCCGGCCGTGGAGGACAAGATGACCACCGTGCCGTCGCCGGACGCGTCGAGGGCGGGGAGCAGTGCCTGGGTGACGTTGAGCGTGCCGATGACGTTCGTCTCGTACATCTGACGCCAGTCGGCCGGGTCGCCGGTGGCGACGGGGTCGGCGCCGAGGGCGCCGCCCGCGTTGTTGACGAGGACGGCGATGGTGCGGAAGGCGCCGGCGAACGCGTCGACGGCCGCGCGGTCGGTGACGTCGAGGGCGTACGCCGTGGCCTGGTGGCCCGCCGCGTTGATCTCGGCGGCCAGCGCCTCGATGCGGTCCTTGCGGCGTGCGGTGAGCACCACGCGGTAGTCGGCGGCGGCCAGTTGCCGTGCGGTGGCGGCGCCGATACCGCTGCTCGCGCCCGTGACGACGGCGATGGGGGTCCCGGTGGCGGTCATGGCGTACTCCTCGCGCGAATGATCGGAATGCGGTCAGGATAGGCGGGACGGGGTGGGGGCCGGGTG
>NZ_JBJHPC010000735.1:0-3026 GCF_045257485.1 Streptomyces sp. YS-3
TCCCCGGGCCCCGGCAGGCACGCGCCGAACGTCCGGCGGACCTCGCGCTCCTGCCCGATGTGGTCCGCGCCGCCATCGCCCGGTCCGCGCCCGGGACCGACGCGCCGGGCGGGCACCCGGAGTGGACCGTGGAGCAGGGCGACTTCTGGTGCCATGTGGTGCCCGCCGGGACGGCCCGCCGCGCCCAGGGCTGGAAGCTCCATGTCTCGGCCACCCCGCTCGCCGCACCCGTGACCCTGGCCCGCTGCGCCGAGGTGCTCGTCGCCCACCGCGCCGCCTTCAAGTTCGCCGGCACCCCCACCCGCGTCGCGGCCCTCGTCTCCGGCCGCTACGAGCGCGGCGGGGGCGGCAAGTTCCTCACCGTGTACCCGGCCGACGACGACCACTTCCGGCTGCTCGCCGAGGAGTTGCACCTGGCCACCGAGGGCTTGCCCGGCCCCGCCGTCCTCTCCGACCGCCGCTACCGGCCCGGCAGCCAGGTCTACTACCGGTACGGCGTGTTCACCGCCACCCCCGCCCTGACCGTCGACGGCTGCTTCGCCGCCCGGCTCACCGACCCCGGGGGCCAGCCCGTCGCGGACGAGCGGAACGCCTGGTTCAGCCCGCCGGCCTGGGCGGGCGACCCCTTCCCCGGCCGCCCGGCCGCCCCGGCGCGCAGCACGGCCACGGCCAAGCCGGTCCTGCTCAACGACCGCTATCTGGTGCGCGGCGCCATCCAGCACTCCAACAAGGGCGGGGTGTTCCGCGCCGAGGACACCACGACCGGCGCTCAGGTCGTGCTCAAGCAGGCACGGCCCCACGTGGGGGCGGGCCTGGAGGGTCTCGACGTCCGCGATCTGCTGCGCCGGGAGGCGGCCCTGCTCGACCGCATCGGGAGGACCCACCCCGACCGCGTCCCCCGCCTCGTGGAGGTGTTCGAGCAGCAGGGCAGCGAGTTCCTGGCCGTCGAGTCGGTCCCCGGCGCGACCCTGCGGCGCACGGTCGCGGACCGGACGGCGCGGGACGGGACGGGCTGCCCCGACGACCGTACGGCCGACTCCCTGGTGGGACAGCTGGTCGGCCTGGTTGCCACCGCCCATGAACTCGGCGTCACCCTCCACGACTTCAACCCCAACAACGTGATGGTCACGCCCGAGGGCCGGCTCCTGCTGATCGACCTGGAGATGGCCGCGCGGGAGGGCGAACGCTGGGTCCTGGGCGCCACCCCCGGCTACACCGCCCCCGAACTGCGCGCCCTGGACCAGGTGGCGCCCGCGTCGGCGCCGGCCGTCGACCTGTACGCCCTGGGGGCGACGATCCTGCACGCCCTGAGCGGCGCCGACCCGCTCTTCGCGCCCGACCTGCCGGCCGCCCGGCCGGAGGAGGAGCGGCTGGCCGCCCTGGTGGAGCTCGTGTCCCGCGACAACGCGCTCGTACGCCGCTTCTCCCCGCTGATACGGGGACTGATGCGGGACGACCCCGCCGACCGCTGGACCCTGGAGCGGGCACGGCGGTTCACCACCGGCGCCACGCGCCCGGCCGCCGTACCCGCCTCGGCACCGCAGCGGACCGAACCCGCGCGGATCCGCGCACGGCTGCTGCACGACGGCCTCGCCCACCTCCTCGCCACCATGCGACCCGGTCACGCCGAACGGCTCTGGCCCTCGGAGGCGTTCGGCGACACCTGCGACCCGGTGGCCCTGCAGCACGGCTCGGCGGGCGGCGTGAGCGTACTGGCCCGGGCCCTGCGCCACTGGGACGAGGACGGCGGAGCGTCGGCCGTCACCCGGGAGGCGCTGCGCGCGGGCCTGGTGACCGCCGCGTCCTGGACGGCGGACCGGCAGGACGCCCTGCCCAGCGGCCTGCCCGGCCTGCACTTCGGCCGCTCGGGCACCGCCTGGGCGCTGCTGGACGCCGCCCGGGCCCTGGACGACCCCGCGCTCGCCGCCCGCGCCACCACGCTCGCCCTCGCCCTCCCCGTCGAGTGGCCCAACCCCGACGTCTGCCACGGCGCGGCCGGATCGGGCCTGGCCCAGCTGCACTTCTGGCGGACCACCGGGGACCCGCGCTTCCTCGACCGCGCCGCACGGGCCGCCGACGGGCTCCTCGCGGCGGCCCGCCGCACCCCCGAGGGGACCTTCTGGCCGGTGCCGGACGACTTCGCCTCCGCCCTCGCGGGAGCCTGGCACTACGGCTTCGCGCACGGAGTGGCGGGCGTCGGCACCTTCCTCCTGCTCACGGCCGGGGCCACGGGGGAGAAACGCTTCCTCGACGCGGCCGTCGAGGCGGGCACCACACTGGTGGCCGCAGCCCGGTCCGGACCCGCGGGCGCCCTCTGGCCGGTCGACCGCGCCCGCCATCTCTCCGGGACGCCGGAGCTCGCCCGGCACTGGTGCAACGGCTCGTCCGGAGCGGGCACCTTCCTGGTGCGGCTCTGGTCGGCCACCGGCGCCCACGACGACGCCCTGCGCGCACAGGTGGAGGACGCGGCTCTCGCCGTGCGGGCGGGCCGGACCACCGACTCCACCTCGACCTGCCACGGGCTCGCGGGCAACGCCGAGTTCCTGCTCGACGCGGCCGAGTCGACGGGCGAGGCACACCACCGCGCCGCCGCGGAGCTGCTGGTCGAGCACCTGGCCGCGCAGGCTGTGCTGCACGACGGCCGGCTGCTGGTGCCGGACGAGAACCGCAGGACGGTGCTCGCCGAGTACGCCGGCGGCCTCGGCGGAAGCCTCTCGCTGCTGCTGCGCATGCGGTTCGGCGGCCCCCGCGCCTGGCTGCCCGAGGGCGACCACGCCCACCCCTGAGACTCCGGCGGCCACCCGGCCGCCGGCCGCCGGACCCACCGGGCCCGGCACGCACTCCCGAACGAAGGAGCCCATCATGATGGAGCACGACATCGACGCCCTCCAGGTCCTGCCCGAGGACGTCCGCACCGAGAGCCTCGGCGGCGAGGAGCACGCCGCCGCGCTGATCACCTCCTGCCGCATCCACATGAGCGGCTGCTGACCCACCGGTGGAGGGGACGGGCCCCCCGTCCCGCCCCC
>NZ_JBJHPC010000736.1:0-3015 GCF_045257485.1 Streptomyces sp. YS-3
GGCCCCCGCCCGTGCCCCCGCCGGACTCAGTACGGCCACACCGGCGGACGGGTGGTGAAGTGGCCGCCGAGGAAGGCGTGGTCCGGGTTGTCGGGGTCGAGCTCGCCCTGCTCGGCGATCAGTTTCCCGGCGTACTGCTCGGAGTCGTCCTCGGGCTCGTACCCGAGCGCCCGCGCCGATGACAGGTCCCACCACAGCCGGGTGTTGGCGGAGGAGCCGTAGACCACGGTGTGGCCGACGTTCTCGGCGGTGAGGGCCGCGTGGAAGAGGCGGGCGCCGTCGCCGGGGCTCATCCAGACCGACAGCATCCGTACGGAGGTGGGTTCCATGAAGCAGGAGCCGATCCGCACCGAGACGCTCTCCAGGCCGTACTTGTCCCAGTAGAACTGGGCCAGGTCCTCGCCGAACGACT
The DNA here is from genome assembly GCF_045257485.1 of Streptomyces sp. YS-3. Taxonomy (NCBI): domain Bacteria; kingdom Bacillati; phylum Actinomycetota; class Actinomycetes; order Kitasatosporales; family Streptomycetaceae; genus Streptomyces; species Streptomyces sp. YS-3. Next base: position 413 of record NZ_JBJHPC010000736.1, read on the forward strand.
TGGAGAGGCCGTAGAGGGTGTCGGGACGGCGGGGGGTGTCGACCGGGATCAGGGCCTCCGGCTCCAGCGGCACCCCGCCGCGCGGGCGCGGGGTGAAGCCGACCGCGTGGTTGGAGGAGGCGAAGACCACGCGCGCGACGCCCTCCTCACGCGCGGCCTCGTAGAGGTTGTACGTGCCCTCGATGTTGGCCCGCACGATCTTGTCGAAGGTGGACTCCAGCGAGATGCCCGCGAGGTGCAGCACCGCGTCGGCGCCCCGGACCGCCTCGCGCAGCGCGTCCCGGTCGCCGAGGTCCGCCGTGATCGCGTCCGGCTCCCCCGGGATGGCCCGGGAGTCGAGAAGGCGCAGCTCGTAGCCGTACGCCGGGAGCAGCCCGCGCATCAGGGTGCCGAGTCCTCCGGCGGCGCCGGTGAGCAGGACGGTACGGGGAGCGGGCATGGGCGGTCTCCTCGGTGCGGCGGGCGGGGTCGGCGGCACGGGTCGGCGGCGCGTGCGCGGAAGCGGGCCGAATGAACACCACTATGGATGTCATTCATATGCGTGGACACGCTAGGGAGCGGTCTCCGGCCTCGTCAAGTGGGGCGCGGCGCGGTGGGTACCGCCACGGTGGCACCGGTGTTAGCTGGAGGGAAAACCCCCGCGCGCCGGGGGTGCGCGTCTTGACCCCCGTCGTGGCGCTGCCTTAGCGTGGCGGCGTTCAGAAATATAGACGCCGATCAGAATTGTGCACGACGGCCCGTGCCGACGGCCTTTGCCCTGGGAGCGCCCGTGACGTCCGAGAACCCATCCCCGCTCGCCGCCCGCCTGGACGGCCTGCTCTTCTTCCCGGTCACCCCCTTCGGCCCGGACGGCGGCCTCGACCTCGACGCCTTCCGCGCGCATGTGCGGAACGGCGTCGACGCGGGCGCGGCGGCGGTGTTCGCCTGCTGCGGGACGGGCGAGTTCCACGCGCTCACCCCGGACGAGTTCCACGCGTGCGTGGCCGCCGCCGTGGCCGAGGCCGCGGGCCGCGTCCCGGTGGTGGCGGGCGCCGGGTACGGGACGGCGCTCGCGATCCAGTACGCCCGGCTCGCCGAGGACGCGGGCGCCGACGGGCTGCTCGCCATGCCTCCCTACCTCGTCGCCGCCGACCAGGAGGGGCTGCTGCGCCACTACACGGCCCTCGCCGCCGCCACCTCCCTGGACGTCATCGTCTACCAGCGCGACAACGCCGTCCTCACGCCCGCCACCGCCGTCGAACTGGCCCGCGCCGACGGCATCATCGGCCTCAAGGACGGCATCGGGGACATCGATCTGATGCAGCGGATCGTCAGCACGGTCCGCCGCGAGGTCCCCGAGCGCGAGTTCCTCTACTTCAACGGGCTTCCCACGGCCGAACTGACCGGCCCCGCCTACCGCGGCATCGGCGTCACCCTCTACTCCTCGGCCGTCTTCTGCTTCGCCCCGGACATCGCGCTCGCCTTCCACCGGGCGCTCGGCACCGGCGACGACACCACCGTCAACCGCCTCCTGGACGGCTTCTTCGTCCCGCTCGTCGAGCTGCGCAACCAGGGCCGCGGCTACGCCGTCTCGCTGGTCAAGGCGGGCGTACGGCTGTCCGGCCTGGACGTGGGCGAGGTGCGGCCACCGCTGAGCGAGCCCGACGCGGCCCACGTCAAGCAGCTGGCCGCGCTGATCGAACGCGGGCGGGCGCTGCTGGCGGAGGGCGCGCCCGCGGGGGACGGGGCGGGCGCGTGAGGGCGTCGGTCTTCCTCTACCCCTGGGACGTGATCGGCGACCCGGACGCGCCCGCGCGGATCGCCGCCCTCGGGGCGGGTCAGGTGACGCTCGCCGCCGCCTACCACTCGACGCGGGCGCTCACCCCGCACCACCCGCGCCACCGGGTGGTCACCGCCGAGCACGCGGCGGTCCTGTACCCCGTCGACGAAGGGCGCTGGTCCGGCCGGACGCTGCGGCCGTACCCGGCGGGACGCTGGGCGCCCGGCGACGCGTACGGCGAGGCGGCCGAAGCGCTGGCCGCGGCCGGCCTCGACGTCCACTCCTGGGTCGTCCTCGCCCACAACTCCCGCCTGGGCGCCGAGCATCCCGGGACGTCGGTGGTCAACGCGTACGGCGACCGCTACCCCTGGGCGCCGTGCATAGCGCGGCCCGAGGTCCGCGCGTATCTGGTGGCGCTGGCCGCGGAGGCGGCGGTACGGCCCGGGGCGCGCGGGACGGAGCTGGAGTCCTGCGGCTGGTACGGCCTGGCGCATCTGCACGCCCACGACAAGATCGCGGGGGTGCCGCTGGACGACACGGCCCAGTACCTGATGTCCCTCTGCTTCTGCGGGACCTGCCGGCAGGGGTACGGGCAAGCGGGTCTGGACGCGGACCGCCTCGCGGCGGACGTGCGGGGGGCGCTGGAACCGGTGTGGGCCGGTGGCCCGTGCGCGGGCGGCGAGAAGCTCCTCGACGCCACGGCCGGCCACCGGGCGTCCGTGGCGCGCTCCTTCCAGGAAGAGGTGGTGCGGGCGGTACGGAGCGCGGCGGGGCCGGGCTTCCAGGTGCTGCTGCACGCCGATCCCGGAGCGCACCGGTGCGGGGCGAACCCGGGGGTGGACGC
>NZ_JBJHPC010000737.1:0-2982 GCF_045257485.1 Streptomyces sp. YS-3
GTGCGGGTGTGGACGGACAGGACGGGCACCGCGGGCGTGGCGAGCTCGTGGTCGAAGGCGCGCATCCACCGCCCGTCGACGACCGGCCCCCGGTACTCGCGCCCGCTGCCCACCACCCGCCCGCCCGGCGCTCCGGAGAACACCGCGAACCAGGCGTCCTGGACCGCCGCGGCGGGCGCGGCGCGCAGCCCCCGTACGGTCGTGCCCAGCCGGGCGGCCACCTCCTCGTACACGCGGCGCGCGTCCGGGACGGTCAGTGAGGTGGCGGGGGCCCAGACGTGGCAGGCGCTGATGGGGACGATCCGGCGGATCAGCCCGCGCAGTTCGGGGCGCAGCGCGAGCTGCCAGGCGGAGGCGCCGCCCGCCGAGGTGCCGGCGAGGGTGATGTTGTCCGGGTCGCCGCCGAACGCCTCGGCGTTCTCCCGTACCCAGCGCAGCAGCGCGGCCTGGTCCTGGAGGCCCCAGTTGGCGCAGTCGCCGGTGAGGTCGTCGGTCAGCTCCTCGTGGTAGCCGAAACCGAAGGCGCCCATCCGGTAGTTGAAGGTGATGACGACCAGGTCGCCGCGGACCGCGAGGCGGGTTCCGTCGTACGTGGGCAGGCTGCCCGCGCCGACCTGCCAGCCGCCGCCGTGGATGTAGACGAGGACCGGGCGCCGTCCGCGCGGACCGGGCGTCCAGACGTTGGCGTACAGCCCGTCCTCGCTGCCGGCGGGGTCGACGGTCTGGAGGAAGGGCGGGGCGAACCGGGTCGCGTCGCGCACCCCGCGCCAGGGCAGCGGCGGCCGGGGCGAGGCGAATCTGAGCTCCCCCAGCGGGGGCCGGGCGTACGGTACGCCCCTGAACACCAGCGCCCCGCCCTCGCGCGCCCCGGCCACCGGCCCGGCGGTGGTGCGGACCACCGCCGGGCCGGAGGGTCTCGCCCCGGCCGCCGGGCGGGCGGCGGCCGGCGCCGCGCCCGCCACGGCGGCGGCGGCCGTGGCCGCGAGCACCGTCCGGCGGCCTGGCGCGGAGGGGGCCACCTCAGCCCGCCTCGGGCACGAACCGGACGCCGAGGTCGCGGATCCAGGCGTCCAGGTCGACCAGCCGCTCCATGACCGCGCGCCCGCTGTAGGGGCCGCCGATCGCGTAGGAGCCCACCGGGCGCTCCAGCAGGCGCCGCAGCCCCTTGGGGTCGACCAGGTCGAGGACGGGCGAGTCGCCGGAGGCGAGGGCGGTGACGCGGTCGCGCAGGGCGAGCTCGTAGCGGACGTCCTGGGTGGAGGGGTACGGGCTCTTCTTGCGCTCCACGATCGAGCGCGGCAGCACGTCCCGGGTCGCGGCCCGCAGCAGGCTCTTCTCGCGGCCGTCGAACGTCTTCATCGCCCAGGGGGTGTTGAAGACGTACTCGACGAGGCGGTGGTCGCAGAACGGGACCCGGACCTCCAGGCCCACCGCCATGCTGATGCGGTCCTTGCGGTCGAGCAGGAAGTTCACGAACCGGGTCAGGTGCAGATGGCTGATCTCGCGCATCCGGGCCTCCTGCGGGCTCTCGCCGGGCAGGGCCGGGACGTCCGCGATCGACTCCTTGTAGCGCTGGTCGATGTAGGCGCCGAGGTCGAGCCGGTCCCACAGGCCCGTGGTGCGCAGGGCGTCCTGGCCGCCGGCCCGCCGGAAGGGCAGATGCCAGGGGAAGGTGGCCGAGGAGACCGCCTCGGGGTCGTGGAAGTGGCTGTAGCCGCCGAAGAGTTCGTCGGCCGACTCGCCCGACAGGGCGACCGTGGAGCGGGCCCGTACCGCCTGGAAGAGCAGGTAGAGCGAGTACTCCATGTCGCCGGTGACGGTCGGCAGGTCGAGGGCGCGCAGGACCGCGCCGCGCACCTCGGGGGTGAGCAGTTGCGCGTTGTCCAGGACGATGTCCTCGTGGTCGGTGCCGATGTGGGCGACGGCCTCCTTCACGAACGGCGCGTCCGGCGCCTCCCACACCGCGTTGGCCTCGAAGCGCTCGGCGTGGCCGGTGAAGTCGACGGAGAAGGTGCGGATACGGCCGCCGTCCTCCTCGGCGAGCGCCCGGGCGGCGAGCGCGGTGACCGCGCTGGAGTCGAGGCCGCCGGAGAGCAGCGAGCACAGCGGTACGTCCGAGACGAGCTGGCGGCGCACGGTGTCGTCGAGGATCTCGCGGACCGTGCCGACGGTGGTGTCGAGGTCGTCGGTGTGCGGGCGCGACTGGAGCTGCCAGTAGCGGATCTTGCGCAGTCCGCGCCGCGAGAGGCGGACCATGCTGCCGGGCCGTACCTCGTACATGCCCCGGAACACCGCGTTCTCGGGCGTCATGGTCAGCGCGAACACCTCGCGCAGGCCCTCGGCGTCGACGACCGGCTCGGCCAGCGGATGGGCGAGGATCGCCTTGGGTTCGGAGCCGAAGAGCACCCCGTCGTCGGTGGGGTAGTACAGCAGCGGTTTGACGCCCATCCGGTCGCGCACCAGGAGCAGTTCCTCGGTACGGGTGTCCCACAGCGCGAAGGCGAACATCCCGTTGAGCCGCTCGACGAACGCCTCGCCCCACTCCAGATACGCCTGGAGCACCACCTCGGTGTCGCTCTCGGTGCGGAACCGGTGGCCGCGGGCGCTCAACTCGGCGCGCAGCTCGCGGTAGTTGTAGACCTCGCCGCTGTAGGTGACGACGGCCTCGGGGGTGACGCCGAACCCGGCGGCCATCGGCTGCCGGCCGCCCTCGATGTCGATGACGGCGAGGCGCCGGTGGCCGAGGGCGGCGTGCCGTCCGGCCCACACCCCGCCCGCGTCCGGTCCCCGGCACACCATGGTGGCGGTCATGGCCCGGACGCCGTCCTCGTGCTGCCTGACGTCGTGGCCGTAACCGACCCAGCCCGCTATACCGCACATGTCTCAGACCCCCCTCTCGTCAGGCGTAGGTGTAGTACCGGCGGTGGTCGACGACCTCGGCGACGGTCCGGGTGTGCCAGGGGAAGAGCGGGGTGCTGGGGT
>NZ_JBJHPC010000738.1:0-2977 GCF_045257485.1 Streptomyces sp. YS-3
CCGCCGAGCAGCCCGCTCCGTTGGCCGCCCCCGGCCGCTGAGCCCGCCCGGCCCACCGAGCGCCCCCAAGGAAGAGGTTCCCCATGCCCATCGCGCCCGACACCCGCACCGCGATCCGTCCGCAGACGCCCGTCCTGGCCCCGGCGGACCTGGAGAAGTGGCTCATCGACCGGGTCGCCTTCCATCTGCACCGGCCCGCCCGGGAGATCGACCCGACGACCCCGCTCGCCGACTACGGCATCGACTCGGTGGCCGCGATCGGCATCTGCGGCGAGATAGAGGAGCGCCATCTGCTGGCGGTCCCGCCGACCCTCGCCTACGACTTCCCGACGGTACGGGCCATCGCCGCGCACCTGGCCGGGCTGCTCGCCGCGGGGGACGCCGGGGCCGCCTCGTGAGCGCACCCGAACCGGTCGCGGTGGTCGGACTGGACTGCCGCTTCCCCGGGGCCCGGGACGCCGGCGAGTTCTGGCAGCTCCTGATGGAGGGCCGCGACGGCACCCGTCGCGTCCCCGAGGAGCGCTGGGAGGCGGACCGCTACCGGCAGGACGGCCCGGCCGTCCCCGGCGAGGCCCGGCCCCCCGGCCGCTCCAACACCGTACGCGGCGGGTTCATCGACGACCCGGACGCCTTCGACCCCGGCTTCTTCGGGATCTCGCCGCGCGAGGCCGCCGCCATGGACCCGCAGCAGCGGCTCCTGCTCCAGTGCGCCTGGCGGGCCGTCGAGGACGCCACGGTGGCCCCCGAGGACCTGGCCGGCACCGACACGGGTGTGTTCGTGGGGGTGATGGCCAACGAGTGGGCCCATCTGCAACTCGCCGACTACGACCGGATCACCGCCCGGCACGGCTCCGGCAACGGCTACTTCATGGGCGCCAACCGCGTCTCGTACCACCTCGACCTCAGGGGGCCCAGCCTCGCCGTCGACACGGCCTGCTCGTCCTCGCTGGTCGCGCTGCATCTGGCGGCCGGGGCGCTGCGGGCGGGCGACTGCGGCTACGCGCTCGCCGGCGGCACCAACCTGATCATGACGCCGGTCCTCAACATCTTCTACACCCAGGCGGGCCTGTCCGCGCCGGACGGCCGCTGCAAGCCGTTCAGCGCCGCCGCCGACGGGATCGGACGCGCCGAGGGCGTCGCCGTCCTGGTCCTGCGCCGGCTCGCGGACGCGCTGGCCGAACGCCAGCCCGTCTACGCCGTGCTGCGCGGCACCGGCGTCAACCAGGACGGCCGCAGCAACGGCATCACGGCGCCCAACCGGTGGGCCCAGCAGCAGCTGATCGAGCGGGTGTGGCGCTCGGCCGGGGTCGGCGCCGACGACATCGGCTTCATCGAGGCGCACGGCACCGGCACCCTCCTCGGCGACATGATGGAGGCGCAGGCGCTCGGGCACCTCACCGGCGGTCGCAGCGGCGGGAGTGTGGCCCTCGGCTCGGTCAAGAGCAACTTCGGGCACGCCGAGGGCGCCGCCGGGATCGCGGGGGTCGTCAAGGCCGTCCTCGCGCTGCACCACCGCACCGTGCCTCCGAGCCGGTTCGCCGACGACGAGAACCCGGGGCTCCACCTGCCCGAACGCCGCCTGGCACTGCTCAGATCCCCGCTGCGGCTGCCGTCCGGCACCGTGCACGGCGCCGTCAGCAGCTTCGGCATGGGCGGCACCAACGCGCACGCCGTGCTCGCCTCGCCGCCGCGCGCGGTCCACCGCTCCGGCGCGCGGGTCCCGGGCGTGTTCACCGTCTCGGCCCGCTCGGCACGCCAGCTGGGCCCCAATCTGCTGGCCCAGGCCGACGCGCTGGCCCGGCAGCCCGAGGACCGGCTCGCCCAGTTGTGCTGGACCAGCAACCGCGTCAAGTCCCGGCTGCCGCACCGCGTCGCCGTCACCGCCGACGATCTGGGGGCCCTGGTGGCGGGGTTGCGCGAGGCGGCCGGGCGCGCCCGCGACGAGGACGGCGGGGCGCGGCGCACCGCGCCCGCGGTGGCGTTCGCGTTCACCGGCCAGGGCGCCCAGCACCCCGGTATGGCCGCCTCCTGGTACGCCTCCTCCCCCGTCTACGCCCGTCTCCTCGACGAGATCGACGGGCAGCTCGCCGTCCACGTCGGCCGCTCGGTGCGCGACGCGGTCCTGGCGGGCGACCCGGGGGTGCACCGCACGGGTCTGGCGCAGCCCGCGCTCTTCGCGGTCGAGTACGCGATGGCGGGCGCCCTGGCCGATGCCGGAATCCGTCCGGCGGCCGTCATCGGCCACAGCATCGGCGAGTTCGCCGCAGCCTGCGCGTCTGGGGTACTCGACCCCGGCGACGCGGCCCGCCTGGTCGCCCGGCGCGGCGCGCTCATGCAGGCGCTGCCGGACGGCGGCGGCATGCTCTCCGTACCGCTGCCCGAGGCGGAGACGCGGGCGCTGCCGGGCGACCCGGCGCGCGTGTGCGTCGCCGCCGTCAACGGCCCGCGTACCACCGTGGTCGCCGGTGACCTCGACGAACTCGCCCGGCTGCGTGCCGCGTTGGCCGGCCGGGGTGTCACCGCCCGCCCGCTGACGGTCTCGCACGCCTTCCACTCCCCGCTGATGCGCCCGGCCGTCGAGCCGTTCCTGACCGAGGGCGCGGACGTGGTGGTGCGCGCGCCCGCGGTGCCGGTCTTCTCCACCCTGTACGGACGGGTCATGGGCGACGAGGAGCGCATGGACGCCGCGTACTGGGCGCGCCAGATCACCGCGCCGGTACGGTTCGCGGACGCCGCCGCCGAACTGCTGGCGTCCGGCGTCACCCATGTCGTGGAGATCGGCCCGCGCGCCGTGCTCACCCCCCTGCTCGCCCGGCTCCGGCCCGCCGACGCGGACCCGGTGCACTGCCTCGCCGCCCACCCGGGCGAACGCGCCCACCGCCACCCGCTGCACCATCTGCTCGGCGAGCTGTGGAGCACGGGGGCGGCCCCCGGCTGGGACAGCCTGTACCCGGAGGCGGACCGTGTGCCGCGCCCG
>NZ_JBJHPC010000739.1:0-2967 GCF_045257485.1 Streptomyces sp. YS-3
CCCGGGGGCCGGGGGTCGGCCCGATGTCCTTTGTCTCCTTGAGACCCTCCCGGATTTCGTTACTGAGTAAAGAATGTAACCAAGTTGCGTTACGCTGGATCCATGACGCCACTCGACCGCGAACTCAGCCGGGAACGGGCCTACCACGAAGCCTGCCGCGCGGCCCTCGCCGCCATGGTGGAGGGCGCGGACGAGCGGGTCGTGACCGGTGAGAACGCCTTCGCCTCCGGCGCAGACGCGGAAGTGCTCGGCTACCAACTGCGCAGTTGGGCCAAGGAGCTGCGGCAGGACCCGGCCGGCCCGCTCTTCTTCGGGCGGCTGGACTTCGAGGACGGCGAGGCCCCCGGCGACCACGCCGGGCAGCGCTACTACATCGGCCGCCGCCGCATCAGCGAGCACCCCTCCGCGCCGCCGCTGGTCGTCGACTGGCGGGCACCCGTCTCGCGGACGTTCTACCAGGCCGGGGCCCGCGACCCGCTCGGTGTCGCCGTGCGCCGCCGCTTCGGCTGGGCCCCTGGCAGCCACGGCGCCCCCGAGGACCTCACCGGCATGGAGGACGAGCGGCTGGGCGCGACCGGTCCGGCCGAGGGGGACGGGCCGCTCGGCGGCATCCTCGCCGCCGAGATCGAACGCCCCCGCGTCGGCCCGATGCGCGACATCGCCGCGACCATCCAGCCCGAGCAGGACGACCTCGTACGGTCGGAGCTCGGCCGTTCGCTGTGCGTCCAGGGCGCCCCCGGCACCGGCAAGACGGCGGTCGGGCTGCACCGGGCCGCGTATCTGCTCTACACCTACCCCCAGCGCATCCAGCGCGGCGGTCTGCTGGTCCTCGGCCCCAACCGGACCTTCCTCCACTACATCGCCCAGGTGCTGCCCGCCCTCGGCGAGATCGACATCCGGCAGTCCACGGTCGACGACGAGGTCGCGCGCACTCCCGTGCGGGCCGTCGACGACAGCACCGCGGCGGCCCTCAAGCACGACGTCCGGATGGCGCGGGTGCTGCACCGGGCGCTGTACGCGAGGGTCGGCGGCCCGTCCGCGAGGTTCGGCGCCGTCGAGGTGCCCGACGGCTCCTACCGCTGGCGGGTGAGCGAGGGCGAGCTGGCGCGGATCGTCGCGGAGGTACGGGCCGAGGAGCCGCCGTACGGGGTGGGCCGGGAGCGGGTGCGCAGCCGGGCCGTGCGCGTCATCCAGCTGGAGGCCGAGCGCCGGGCCGGGCCGATGAACAACACCTGGCTCCAGCGGATCTCGCGGGCCCGCCCGGTCTCCGCGTTCGTCGACGCGGCCTGGCCGAAGGTCTCGCCCGAGGAGGTGCTCGCGGCGCTGTTCACCGACCCGGACGCGCTGGCGGAGGCCGCCGACGGGGTGCTGGCGGCCGAGGAGCAGAAGCACCTGCTGTGGAGCCGGGCGCCGCGCTCGTACAAGTCGGCCAAGTGGTCGGCGGCCGACCAGTTCCTCCTCGACGAGCTCGCCGGGCTGATCGAACGCCCCCGGGGCTACGGCCACATCGTCGTCGACGAGGCCCAGGACCTCTCCCCGATGCAGTGCCGGGCCGTCGCCCGCCGCTCCGGCTTCGGCTCGCTGACCGTGCTCGGCGACCTGGCGCAGGGCACCACGCCGTGGGCGGCCCGCGACTGGTCGCGGCACCTGGCGCACCTGGGCAAGCCGGACGCCCCGGTGGTCCCGCTGACCACCGGCTTCCGGGTCCCGGCCGCGATCGTGGCCCTGGCGAACAACCTGCTCGGGACGCTCGACGTCGCCGTACCCCCGTCCCGCTCGCTGCGCCGGGACGGGGAGCTGACGGTGCGGCGGGTGGCGGACGTACGGGCCGCGCTGGTCGAATCCGTACGGGCGGCGCTCGCGCACGAGGGGTCGGTGGGTGTGATCGCGCGCGACGCGGACGTACCGGAGCTGCGCGCGGCCCTCACGGCGGCGGGCGTGGCGACGGCGGAGCCGGACGAGCTGACGGCGGCGGCCCGGGTGACGGTGCTGCCCGCGACGATGGCGAAGGGCCTGGAGTACGACCATGTGGTGGCCGTGGAGCCGGCCGCGATCGCCGAGGCGGAGGAGCGCGGCCCGCACCGGCTGTACGTGGTGCTGACGCGGGCGGTGTCGCGCCTGGAGGTCCTGCACAGCGGACCGCTGCCGGACGCGCTGCGCTGAGCGGTCGCCCGGCTCCGGACCCGCGCGGCGTCTCAACACGCGGATCCCCTGCGGGAGTTGGCTGCGCGGACGGCCCCGACTCACTATGTTGTCGATGGTTCAAGCAGGAGGCCGAGCCCTACGGAGGGTGAGGCCCGCCCCGCGCGGGGGTGCGGGGCGGTGAACGGCGACGCGAACGCCGCCACTCGACGCATACGTCTTCAGGGGGTCACCAGCATGTCCACCACTTCCGCCACCTCGTCCGCGTCCGACGAGCCGGCCGTCTCGGCGGCCGACCTGCCCGGCTACGAGACCGGCACCTGGGCGATCGACGCGGTCCACTCCGAGATCGCCTTCTCCGTACGGCACTTGGGCATCGCCAACGTCCGCGGCCGGTTCGACGACTTCGAGGGCGAGATCGTGCTCGCCGAGAACCCGCTGGAGTCCTCGGTCCGCGCCACGATCAGAATCGGGTCGGTCTCCACGGGACACGACCAGCGCGACGCCCACATACGGTCGGAGGAGTTCCTGCACGCGGAGGGGTTCCCCGAGATGACCTTCCGCTCCACCGGGGTCCGGCGCGGCGGCGGGGACGGCTTCCTGGTCGACGGCGAGCTGACCGTGCGCGGCGTCACCCGTCCCGTCACGCTCGACCTGGAGCTGAACGGCTTCGGCAAGGGGTACGAGGGCCGTTCGGTGGCGGGCTTCTCCGCCACCACCCAGATCAGCCGCAAGGACTTCGGCGTCACCGGCGGCCCGACGGGCGCGGCGCTCGGCGACACCATCAAGATCACACTGGAGGTGGAGGCGGGGCGGGTCTGAGGC
>NZ_JBJHPC010000740.1:0-2955 GCF_045257485.1 Streptomyces sp. YS-3
GGGATCTGGGGCGCGGCGGCGTCGGGTCCGGAGGCCTCCACGCCCTGGACGGCCGCCCCGCCCTCCGTCGCGTCCGGCTCGCCGGCGCCCTCGGCGGGGCCGCCGGTCTCCTCCCCGGCTCCGTCCGCGTCCGCCGCCAGCGCCGCGCCGAAACGGTCCAGCAGGCGGGCGGCGGCGGCCCGGGTGCCCTCGGGGGTCGCGGTGGCCACCCGGCCGTCCGCGGTCGCCGTGGCGGTGACAGACATCCGGGTGCCCTCGTCCTGGGGGGCGAGCCGGAGCGTGAGGGAGAACCTGCCCGCGCCGGTGCCGCGCGCCTCGGTGCCCTGGGCCTCCACGCCGAAGGTGTCCTCGTCGAGCTCGGTGATCCGCATGGTGCCGCGGTAGGTGATCGTGTGGCCCTCGACGCGGAGCTTCAGCCGCCCGGCCACCGGTGGCTCGCCCGCGTCCTGCTGGAGCCCGGGGACGCAGCGGGCGACCCGCGCCGGGTCGCGCAGCGTCCGACGCAGGGACTGGACCTCAACCGGAACGAACACCTCATGCTCCATGGGTCACGAGCCTACTCAGGGGTTGCCGTCCCGTCTCCGCAAACGACGCGCCGAGCCGTGCCGAACCCGCCCGTCCGGGCCCCGCGCGGGGCCCCGGGCCCGCCGTCAGCCCGAGTAGCGCGGATGGACCAGGGTCGAGGGTGGCAGCTCCTCGCGGGGGCGCTCCTCCCCCAGCGGCTCCAGCTCCGGGGCGAGCGGGACGCCCGGCGGCCCGGAGGGCGAGGCGAGGACGAAGCCCCAGTCGTGCGGGGCCCCGGTGGCGCCCGAGGCGCGGTCGGGGCCCGCCGTGAAGCCGGTGAGTCGGCCCGTCGCCCGGTAGGGCACGGTCCACAGACCGGCGGCCCGGACCGTCGACTCCACCGTCCAGTACGTGTGCGACCGCGTCGCGACCGGCCCCGCGTGCACCGCGAGACGTCCGCCCGGCGCCAGCACGCGCGCGGCGAGGCCGAAGAACTCCTGCGAGTACAGCTTGGTGCTGGGGGTGATGCCCGGGTCCGGCAGATCGGAGATCACCACGTCGAAGGGCCCGGCCGACCGGCCGGGCCCGCGCAGCCAGCCGAAGGCGTCCGCGACCACCGCCCGCACCCGCCGGTCCTGGTACGCATGGCCGTTCAGGGCCGACAGGGCCGGGTCGCGGCGGGCCAGGGCGACCACGCCCGCGTCCAGCTCGACCAGGGTCACCGAGCGCACATCCGCGAAGCGCAGCGCCTCGCGGGCGGCCAGGCCGTCCCCGCCGCCCAGCACCAGCACCCGCCGGTGCCGCCCGGACTCCATCGCGGGGCCCACCAGCGCCGAGTGGTAGCGGTGCTCGTCCCGGCCGCTGACGCGCAGCCGGCCGTCGAGGAACAGGTCGAGCGGACCGCCGGGGCCGTGCCCGGTGCGGCTGCCGGTGAGGACGACCTCCTGCACACCGGTCTGCACCGCGACCCGCACCTGCCCTCCGTACACCGCGCGCCGCGCCGCCTGCTCGAAGGCGCCGACCAGCGCGGTGGTGATCGCCAGGACCGCGATGACCAGCACGTTCGCCGCCAGGAGCCACCAGCGGGCGCGAGGGGTCAGATCGCGCCGGAACAGCCACAGCACCAGCGCCCCGCCCGCCAGCGCGTTGACCGCGCCGGTCAGCAGCGCGCCGGTCAACTGGCCCAGCAGCGGCAGCAGGAGGAAGGGGAAGGCGAGTCCGCCGACGAGGGCTCCCACGTAGTCGGCGGCGAACAGGTCCGCGACGGTGCCGCCCGGGTCCTGCCGCGAGACGCGCTGCATCAGCGTCATCAGGAGCGGGATCTCGGCGCCGATCAGCACGCCGATGCCGAGCGAGAAGGCGACCAGGGCGTATCTCGCGCCGCCGAGCCAGGCGAACGTCGCGTACAGCACCATCGCCGAGCAGCCGCCGACCAGCGCGAGGGCCGCCTCGATCAGACCGAAGCCGGCGGCGGCGTGCAGCCGCAGCCGTTTGGCGAGCAGGGAGCCGATGCCCATGGCGAAGACCATCACGGACAGCACGACGGAGGCCTGGGTGACCGAGTCGCCGATCAAGTACGAGGCGAGGGCGACCAGTTCGAGTTCGTAGACGAGTCCGCAGGCCGCGCAGATGAACACGGTGCCGAGCACGATGAACCGCGCGGTGCTGCGCCGGGGTGCCGGCGGCGGGATGCCACAGGGCAGGACGGGCACAGACGGTTCGATCATGATGGGAACGCTACGTCACGACTCGCTCGCATCTTGTCACCCACACGGGTGCAACTCGCGCACGGCGGAGGGAATTACGGCCCCTTCAGTGGCGGCGCGCCCCCTCCTACCTGCACGCATTCTCACCGCGCGGCGGGTACCGCCGTCCGGACACCGACCCTCGTTCGGGTCACCACCAACTGCCCCTCCTGCGGGTACGCGTGCCAGGTCCGCCACCGCACCTGGCCCTCGCAGCGCTGCGCGAGCATCGCGGTGAAGGCGTGCGGCGAGCCGGGAAACGTCCCCGCGAGGCCGTTGGGGTGGTCGGCGACCAGCGCCAGCAGCTCCTGGGCGCGCCCCGCGAACGAACCCCCGGACAGCGTCTCCACCCGTGCGGCGAACTCGTACTCCCACTCGCCCAGACGTTTCGCCACCCCGAGGGGGAGCGGGGTGCTGCTGCCGGGCATACAGGCGACGGTCTCCGAACAGGAGCCCTGCTCCTCTTCGAGGAGCACCTGGTGGGAGGCGCCCAGGAGCCTCAACTGCAGTTTGGCGCCGGTGAGTTCCAGGTCGAGGACGGCCAGGGCGGGCAGCGGCTCCCGCCCCAGAGCCCAGGCGAGGTCGCTGGCACGCGTGTCGGTGTAGGCGGTCTTGAGAGTCGTGAGCATGGGTGGGCTCCGCAAAACACACATGTGGAGGGTGGACGACCGGGGGCGCCCCGGAACCGGTGCGGGGAAGGGGGGAC
>NZ_JBJHPC010000075.1:0-18891 GCF_045257485.1 Streptomyces sp. YS-3
CCCCTCACATACTTCCTTCTCGGCGTTGCCCGGTGACGAGCTTATGCGGCCCACGGCGCGATGCACTCACCAGCGTCGGTACTTCCCCCGGCGCAGTCGGTGAGCATCCCACCGGACCGCGCCCTCCGCACACCCGTCGCGCTTTCACTCGTCTCAGCCTGCGCGACGGGTGTGCGGAGGGCGCGGTCCGGTGGGATGCTCACCGACTGCGCCGGGGGAAGTACCGACGCTGGTGAGTGCATCGCGCCGTGGGCCGCATAAGCTCGTCACCGGGCAACGCCGAGAAGGAAGTATGTGAGGGGACGTGCACATCGTCATCATGGGCTGCGGGCGAGTGGGAGCCGCTCTCGCGCAGACCTTGGAGCAGCAGGGGCACACGGTCGCCGTCATCGACCAGGACCCCACGGCCTTCCGCCGGCTCGGTTCCGGGTTCAGCGGGCGCCGGGTCACCGGCGTCGGCTTCGACCAGGACACCCTGCGTGAAGCGGGGATCGAGGAGGCCGGCGCGTTCGCGGCGGTCTCCAGCGGCGACAACTCCAACATCATCGCGGCCCGGGTGGCCCGTGAGATGTTCGGGATCGAGAACGTCGCGGCCCGTATCTACGACCCGCGCCGCGCCGAGGTGTACCAGCGGCTCGGCATCCCGACGGTCGCCACGGTCCGCTGGACCGCCGACCAGATGCTGCGGCGGCTGCTGCCGTCCGGCGCGGAACCGCTGTGGAGCGACCCGAGCGGCGCTCTGCAGCTGGCGGAGGTGCACATCTCCGCGGCCTGGATCGGCCACAAGGTCAGCAAGCTGCAGGAGGAGACGGGCGTACGTGTCGCCTTCCTCACCCGGCTGGGCGAAGCGGTGCTGCCGAGCTCCCAGACGGTCCTGCAGGAAGGCGACCTCGTCCACGTGATGATGCGGACGGACGAGATCGAAAAGGTGGAGGCGGCCTTCGCCCAGGGTCCCGAGGAGGGCGATCACTGATGCGCGTCGCGATTGCCGGGGCCGGCGCGGTGGGTCGTTCCATCGCGGGCGAGCTGTTGGAGAACGGCCACGAGGTGCTCCTCGTGGACAAGGCGCCCACCGCCATCTCGGTGGAGCGGGTGCCGCAGGCGGAGTGGCTGCTCGCCGACGCCTGCGAGATCACCTCGCTGGACGAGGCGGCGCTCCAGCGCTGCAACGTGGTCATCGCGGCCACCGGCGACGACAAGGTGAACCTGGTCGTCTCGCTGCTCGCGAAGACCGAGTACGGCGTGCCGCGCGTGGTGGCCCGGGTCAACAACCCGAAGAACGAGTGGCTGTTCAACGAGTCGTGGGGCGTGGACGTCGCCGTCTCGACCCCGCGTCTGATGTCGGCGCTGGTCGAGGAGGCGGTGAGCGTCGGCGACCTCGTACGGCTGCTGCGCTTCAGCCACGGGGACGCCAACCTCGTCGAGCTGACGCTGCCGCCGGAGTCGGCGCTCGCGGGCACCCAGGTCGGGGACGTGGCCTGGCCGCAGGACACCTCGCTGGTCACGATCATCCGCGGTACGCGGGTGCTCACCCCGCAGCCCGAGGAGACCCTGGAGGCCGGTGACGAGCTGCTGTTCGTGGCTGCGCAGGCGCGCGAGGAGCAGTTGGAGGACCTGCTGTCGGTCCGGCGGGAGGACGCGGCGGGCTGACGCCCGCTCACCTCACCGGCACCGCTCACATCACAGGGTCACATCACAGGGAAGGGGCGGGGAGTACGTGACGTACTCCCCGCCCCTTCCCTGTGGCGTGTCACCGGCGAGGGCCGGAAAGGCCCCACTCCCTACTGCTACTGCGCCGCCTCGGCGGCCTTCGCCGCCTTCGCCGCCTTGGCCGCTTCCTCCTCGGCCTCCATCTCCGCGAACACGTCGATGGGCGGCGGGGCCTTGGCCAGGAAGATCCAGGTCAGCCAGACCGCGAGCAGGAACGGCGGGATCTTCAGGGCGATCAGCACCCAGCCGAGCTGGGAGGTGTTGGCCCACCAGTAGAGCGGGAAGAGGATCGCGCACTTGGCGAGCAGGATCAGGCCCCAGGCCCAACTCGCCTTGGCGTACGCCTTCTTGCGGCCGGGGTTCCTGGTGCGCCAGGACAGGTTCTCCTTGAAGACCGGGCCCAGCATGAGGCCGATCAGCGGGACCCCGAAGACCGTCGTCACCAGGTACGCCAGCGCCAGGCCCAGCGTGTAGAGCATGCCCGGCAGATAGAAGTCCTTGGCGTTGCCCGTCGTCATCGCGAAGACCACGCCGAAGGCCACACCGAAGACGCCGCTGAAGGCGTGCTTGACGGTGTCCTTGCGGACCAGCCGGACCACGACGAGCAGCAGCGACACCGCCACGGCGGCGATCGCCGAGCTGTGCAGGTCCTTGTTGACCGTGAAGATCGTGACGAAGAGGAGGCCGGGCAGGCAGGTCTCCACCATGCCCCGGATCCCGCCGAACGCCTCGAAGAGGGCGGCCTCGGTGACGGCTTTGGCGTCGGCGGCGCTGCGTGCGTGCTGAGCGGCGGTCGTGGTGGTCGGCTTGTCGACTGACGTCACCGGCTACTCCTGTCCGAGCGGTCGGAGTTCGTATTTGGGGTTGAACAGCACCCGCCGGCCGTGGCTCATCGAGATCCGGCCCGAGGCGATCAGCTTGCGGCCCGGCTCTATGCCCACGATCGAGCGCCGTCCCAGCCACACCACGTCCAGCGGGGCGGTCCCGTCGAAGAGCTCGGCCTCCAGCGCCGGGACGCCCGCCCTCGGGCGCAGGGTGACCGTCCGCAAGGTACCAGTCACCTTGACTATCTGGCGGTCGTCGCAGTCGGAGATGCGGGTGCACCCCGTGGCCTGCGTGTCCTCCTGCAGTTCCGCGGAGTGCAGTTCCTCCTGCGAGGTGGACAGCCGGTCGAGCATCCGGCGGAAGCGCCCCGCGGGCTTCTCGGTTCGAAGGTCAGCACTCATACAGAAAGCGTACCGGCCCCTACCGACACGGGAGGTGTCCGCGCCCGCTCCCCGCCCCGGGGGTTCCGCGCCCGTCACCGCACGGGCACGGCCGCTCACGGCTCGAAGCGGTAGCCCATGCCCGGCTCGGTGATGAAGTGGCGCGGGTGCGAGGGGTCGAGCTCCAGTTTGCGGCGCAGTTGGGCCATGTAGACACGCAGGTAGTTCGTCTCCGTTCCGTAGGAGGGGCCCCAGACCTCCTGGAGGAGCTGCTTCTGGCCGACCAGTCGGCCGGTGTTGCGCACCAGCACCTCCAGGAGATGCCATTCGGTGGGCGTGAGGCGTACGTCCCGGCCCTCCCGGTTGACCTTCTTGGCGGCCAGGTCGACCGTGAAGCCCTCGGTCTCGACCGTCACCACGTCGTCCGCGCCGTCGCCGCCGACCGGTTCGGCGCGGCGGACGGCCGCCCGCAGCCGGGCGAGCAGCTCGTCCATGCCGAACGGCTTGGTGACGTAGTCGTCGGCGCCCGCGTCCAGCGCCTCCACCTTCTCGTCGGAGGTGTGGCGGGCCGAGAGGACCAGGATCGGCACCCGGGTCCAGCCGCGCAGCCCCCTGATCACCTCGACGCCGTCCATGTCGGGCAGGCCGAGGTCCAGGACGACCACGTCGGGGTGGCGGGCCGCCGCGAGGTGGAGCGCGGTCGCCCCGTCGGGGGCGGCGTCCACCTCGTACTTCCGCGCCTTGAGGTTGATCACGAGGGCGCGGACGATCTGCGGCTCGTCGTCCACCACGAGCACCCGGGTCATACGGGTCCTGCTTTCTGTCGAGGGGCCGTACGTCATGAGGCGGCCCGGGCGGAGAGGCCGGCGGCGGCCGGGGCGCGGCCGGGGACCGCCCTGAGGGTGAGGACCATGGTCATGCCGCCGCCGGGGGTGTCCTCGGCGGTGAGGGTGCCGTCCATGGACTCGGCGAAGCCCCGGGCCACCGCGAGCCCGAGTCCCACTCCGGCGCCGCGCGGGGCGTCACCGTAGCGCTGGAAGGGCTCGAAGATGCGTTCCTTGCTGTCGTCGGGGACGCCGGGGCCGCGGTCGGCCACCCGGACCTCCACCCGGTCGCCCAGCGCGCTCGCGGACACCAGGACGGGCACGCCCGCGGGGCTGTACTTGACGGCGTTCTCCACGAGGTTGGCGACGGCCCGCTCCAGGAGTCCGGCGTCGACGGCGACCATCGGCAGGCTCTCCGGCACGTCCAGTTCGACGCTGTCCTCGGGGACGCCGCCGAGCGCCATGGGGACGACCTCGTCGAGGTCGATCTCGCGAATGATCGGGGTGACGGTGCCGGTGTTGAGGCGGGACATGTCGAGCAGGTTGCCGACGAGGTGGTCGAGCCGGTCGGCGCCCTCCTCGATGCCGGCCAGGAGCTCGGCCTCGTCGTCCTCGGACCAGTCGACGTCGTCGGAGCGCAGCGAGGTGACGGCGGCCTTGATGGAGGCCAGCGGGGTGCGCAGGTCGTGGCTGACGGCGGCGAGCAGCGCGGTGCGGATGCGGTTGCCCTCGGCGAGCTTGCGGGACTCCTCGGCCTCGTCGACCAGGCGCCGGCGGTCGAGGACGACGGCGGCCTGCGCGGCGAAGGCGCCGAGCACCCGGCGGTCCTCGGCGGGCAGCACCCGTCCGCTCAGGGCCAGCGCCATGTGGTCGCCGACCGGCATGTCGACGTCGGCGTCCTCGGGGCGGGCGACGGGGTGCGGGCCGACGCTTCCGGCGCGGGTCCACGGATCGAGGTCGCCCGCCCGCTCCAGCAGGGCGACGGACTCCATGGCGAAGGTCTCGCGGACCCGTTCCAGGAGCGCGTCGAGCGCGGTCTCGCCGCGCAGCACGCTGCCGGCGAGGAAGGAGAGGATCTCGGACTCGGCGCGCAGCCGGGCCGCCTGGTGGGTGCGGCGGGCCGCGAGGTCGACGACGGAGGCCACCGAGACGGCCACCAGGAAGAAGATCGCGATGGCGAGGAAGTTCTTGGGGTCCGCGATGGTGATCCGGTGCAGCGGCGGGGTGAAGTAGTAGTTCAGCAGGAACGAGCCGAAGGCCGCCGAGGCGAGCGCCGGGAGGAGTCCGCCGAGCAGGGCCGCGGCGACGGTGAGCGTCAGGAAGAGCAGCATGTCGTTGGCGAGCCCGAGGTCCGCGTCGACGTTGGTCAGCAGCAGGGCGAGCAGCGCGGGTCCGGCCAGACCCGTGAGCCACCCCGCGATGCTGCGGGCCCGTCCCAGCCGGGCGCCGCGCGCCACGGGCAGCCCGCGCCCCTTGGCGGCCTCCTCGTGGGTGACGATGTGGACGTCGAGGTCGGGTCCCGACTCGCGGGCCACGGTCGCGCCGACGCCGGGGCCGAAGACGTACTGCCAGGTCTTGCGGCGGCTGGAGCCGAGGACGATCTGGGTGGCGTTGACGCCCTGGGCGAACTCCATCAGGGAGGCGGGGATGTCGTCGCCGATGACATGGTGAAACGTTCCGCCGAGGTCTTCGACCAGGGTGCGCTGGACGGCCAGTTCGTTGGGCGAGGCCGAGGTCAGGCCGTCGCTGCGCGCCACGTACACCGCGAGGATCTCGCTGCCGGAGCCCCGGGCGGCCATCCGGGCCGCGCGCCGGATCAGGGTGCTGCCCTCGGGCCCGCCGGTCAGACCGACGACGATCCGCTCCCGGGCCTGCCAGGTGGAGCGGATGCCGTGCTCGCCCCGGTACCGCAGGAGGTACTCGTCGACCCGGTCCGCGACCCACAGCAGCGCGAGTTCGCGAAGCGCGGCCAGGTTGCCGGGGCGGAAGTGGTGGGACAGGGCCGCGTCGACCTTGTCGGAGGTGTAGATGTTGCCGTGCGCCATCCGGCGGCGCAGCGCCTGCGGCTCCATGTCGACCAGCTCGATCTGGTCCGCCCGCCGCACCACCTCGTCGGGCACCGTCTCGCGCTGGCGCACGCCGGTTATCGAGGCGACGACGTCGCCCAGCGACTCCAGGTGCTGGATGTTGACGGTGGATACCACGTCGATGCCCGCCCGGAGCAGCTCCTCGACGTCCTGCCAGCGCTTGGCGTTGCGCGCGCCGGGAACGTTGGTGTGGGCGAGCTCGTCCACCAGGGCGACGGCGGGCCGGCGCGCCAGGACCGCGTCGACGTCCATCTCGGTGAAGGCCGCGCCCCGGTACTCGATCTCGCGGCGCCGGACCTGCTCCAGACCGTGCAGCACGGCCTCGGTGCGGGGGCGGCCGTGGTGCTCCACGACCGCCACCACGCAGTCGGTGCCGCGCTCCACGCGCCGGTGGCCCTCGCAGAGCATGGCGTACGTCTTGCCGACCCCCGGTGCCGAACCGAGGTAGATCCGTAGCCTGCCGCGTGCCATGGCCCCATCGTCCTTCGAAGAACTGCTGCGTGCGCGGTGCCGACCTTACGGGCACCGATTCCGGCAAACCGGACGGGGGGTCCGGCTGAGCTGCCGTATTGACGCGATTCTGATGGGGTCGGGCCGGACGGTCAGCCGTGGTCGGTGATCCGGCCGTCGCTCAGCTCCAGGACGCGGTCGGCCAGTCCGAGCAGCTGGGTGTCGTGGGTGGCGACGAGGGCGGTGACGCCTTCGCTGCGTACGACCGCCCGCAGCAGCTCCATCACGGAGAGCCCGGTCTCGGCGTCGAGCTGGCCGGTGGGCTCGTCGGCGATCAAAAGGGCGGGCCGGTTGGCGAGCGCCCGGGCGATGGCGACGCGCTGCTGCTGGCCGCCGGAGAGCTCACCGGGCCGCTGCTGGGCGTGGTCGGCGAGCCCGACCAGGGCGAGCAGCAGCTCCACGCGCGCGTCGCGCTCGGCGGGGTCGGCCTTGCGCAGCCGCAGCGGGACGCCGACGTTCTCGGCGGCCGACAGGATCGGGATCAGCCCGAAGGACTGGAAGATGAAGCCGATCCGGTCCCGGCGCAGCGCGAGGAGCCCCTCCTCGCCCAGGTCGGCCAGGTCGGTGGAGTCGACGGTGATCGTGCCGCCGTCGGGCCGGTCCAGTCCGCCGACCAGGTTGAGCAGGGTCGTCTTGCCCGATCCGGAGCGCCCCTTGAGGGCGACGAGCTCGCCGCGCGGCACCTCGAAGGACACCCCGCGCAGCGCGTGGACGGCGGCGGCGCCCTCGCCGTACGAGCGGCGCAGGTCCGCCACGCGGACCATCGGCCCGCTGCCCGGCTGCTCGGCCAGGGCCGTGCCGCGCCCGCTGGTGCTCTCGCTCATGCCCGCTCCCCCGTACGTCTGTTCCCCGGCCGCGCCAGTATGTGCAGCAGGCACTCTCCCGGGCAATGCGCACGGGCCGGAAAACGCCGACGGGCCGCGCCCCGGGAAGGGGACGCGGCCCGTCGAAGGACCGGTGGGGTCAGCGCACCTCGGTGATCTCCGGGCCGCGCTGGAGCTGGCCCATGCCGCCGGAGAAGCGCGAGCCCTCCTGCTCCTCCTGCTGGACGCCGTCGGGCATCATCTGCGCGTCGTCGGGGAGCTTCAGGACGATCGGGTCGCGCGGGGCCATCGGGCCCTCGCCGCGCACCACGACCGTGTCCTGGAAGATCTGCTCAAGGAGCCCGGCGGCCTGCGGCTGCACCGCGCCCTGGCCGGAGATGACACCGCGCAGGAACCAGCGCGGGCCGTCCACGCCCACGAAGCGGACGAGCTGCACCCCGTTCGTACCGTCCGGGAGCTGGACCGGCACCTGGGCACGCAGCTCCCAGCCCAGCGGACCCTCGACCTCGTCGATGATGCCGCCCTGCTGGGTGATGCCGGAGGCGATCTCCTCGCGGACCTCGCCCCAGATGCCCTCGTTCTTGGGGGCCGCGAAGGCCTGCAGCTGTACGGCGCTGTCGCGCAGCACGACGGTCGCCGCGACGATCGCGTCGCCCGCGACCTCGACCCGCAGCTCCATGCCCTCGACCCCGGGGACGAACAGGCCGCCCAGGTCGACCCGGCCCTCGCCGGGCTCGGAGACCTCGGAGATGTCCCAGGGACCGTCCGGCCGGGGCGCCGGCGGCAGGTTCACCCTGCGCGGCTCGTCCCCGTCACCGGCGTAGTCGGCATCGGCGTAGTCGCCGTCTTCAGCATCGATGCCGTCGACGACCTGCTCGGCCTCGCCCGCCGTGTCGTCGGCGGAGCCGCTCTTCTTGCGACGTCCGAACACGTCACTGTCCTTCCCGGTCGGATACGACCGAAGCGTATCGATTCCCACCCGTTGCACCGTCCACGGCGGCATGACCGCCTGTGGAACCGAAGCCCCCCTCGGCCCGCGCCGAACCGGGAAGCTCCGCCACCTCGTGGAAGCGGACCTTCTCGACCTGCTGGACGACAAGTTGGGCAATCCGGTCGAATCGCTCGAACCGCACGGTCTCGCGCGGGTCGAGATTGACCACGATCACCTTGATCTCCCCACGGTACCCGGCATCCACCGTCCCCGGGGCATTCACCAGGGCGACACCGCAGCGTGCGGCCAGGCCCGACCGGGGGTGCACGAAGGCCGCGTACCCGTCGGGCAGGGCGATACTCACCCCGGTGGGCAGCACGGCCCGCTCCCCGGGGGCGAGTTCGGCGGCCTCCGTGGTGACGAGGTCGGCCCCCGCGTCGCCGGGGTGCCCGTACGCCGGAATCGGCACCTGCGGGTCTACTCGGCGGATGAGGACGTCTACGGGGTTACGGCTCACGGGTTCACCTCGAAGGCGCGGGCGCGCCTGACCTGGTCGGGGTCGGACATGACGGCCTGGATCTCCTGCGGGCGGCCGTTCTCGATGAAGTGGTCGACCTTCACCTCGACGAAGAGGGCCTCGGCCCGCACCGCCACCGGCCCGTCGGGGCCGCCTATCCGCCCGGTCGCCCTGGAGTAGATCTTCCGGCCGTCGACGGCGGTGACCTCGGCCGCCAGGAACAGCACGGTGTCCACCGGCACGGGCCGTACGAAGTCGGTCTCCAGCCGGCCGGTCACCGCGATGGTCTGGAGCAGCCAGTTCAGCGAGCCGAGCGTCTCGTCCAGCGCCGTGGCGAGCACCCCGCCGTGGGCGAGACCGGGCGCGCCCTGGTGGGCGGCGCGCACGGTGAACTCGGCGGTCACCGTCACGCCCTCACCGGCCCGCGCCTGAAGGTGCAGTCCGTGGGGCTGTCCGCCGCCGCAGCCGAAGCAGTGCTCGTAGTGCGCGCCGAGCAGTTCGCCCGGGGCGGGCGCGTCGGGGTGCCGGACCGGCGGTTTCGCGTCGGCCGGGGGCGTCAGGGACGCAGATCTAGCAGTCACAGCCGCTGACCTTACCCGCGGTCCGGGGCGCCGGTCGCGCCGTGCCAAGCTTGCTGTCATGCAGCCGAACGCCCCTCAGTACACCGAACGCCTCACCGCTCCCCGCTCGTGGTGGCTGATCGCCGCTCTGGTCGGGGTGGCCTGCGCGCTCATGCTGCTCCCGCTGGGCGGGCTGCCGCTCCTGGCGGGCCTCATTGGCGGGACGGCGGTCGCGGCGGTGCTGGTGAGTTCCTACGGCTCGGTACGGATCCGGGTGGTGGCGGGCACGCTGGTGGCGGGCGACGCCCGTATCCCGGTGACCGCGCTCGGTGAGCCCGAGGTGCTGGACGCGGAGGAGGCCCGCGCCTGGCGGCTGCACAAGGCCGACCCGCGCGCCTTCATGCTGCTGCGCAGCTACATTCCGACGGCGGTACGGGTGGAGATCACCGACCCCGAGGACCCGACCCCGTACGCCTACCTCTCCACGAGGAACCCCGAAGCCCTGAAGGCGGCACTGGACGGGGTGCGGGCGGGCCTCTGAGCCCTTGGAAGGCCGGCTGGGCCGCGGCCGACGTGGTGCGCGCCCTCAGCGGCGCTGGAGCCGGGCGGCAGGCCCTGCCGGTTCGCGGCCGAAGGACCGGCCGGGGCGGGGCGGCGTCAGTGCCCGAGCTCCTTGGGCAGCTCCCCCGGCCGCAGCGGATCGGCGGGCTGCTCCAGGGGCGGGAGCGAAGGCAGCGCGTCCCACGGCACCTGGTGCTTGCGCAGGTCCGCCCGGACATGCGCGGCCACCTTCTTCGTGTCGCGCCGGTTCATCACCGCGCCCACCGCCGCCCCGACCATGAACGGCGTCAGGTTCGGCAGGTTGCGGACCATGCGCTTCATGATCTGCTGGCGCAGCTCACGCTTCATCTGTCCGCCGAGCGCCATGTTGAGGGTCGACGGCTTGGTCATTTGCACGCCGCGCTCCTCGGTCCAGGACGTCAGATACGCCATGGAGCGCTCTTTCAGATTGCCGGGCGGACGCAGCCCGTAGACCTCGTGGAGCTCGGCGATGAGTTTGAGTTCGATGGCGGCGACGCCGGTGACCTCGGCGGCCAGCTCGGCCGGCATGGCCGGCGGGACGGGGAGCATCGCGGCGGCGCCTACGCCCGCGCCCACCGTCGAGGTGGCGTTCGCGGCTCCCGCGATCAGTTTGTCCGCGATCTCCTCCGGGCCGAGGCCCGGGAAGTGCCGGCGCAGGGTGGCCAGGTCGCGGACCGGAACGCGCGGGGCGATGTCGATGACGCGGTCGGCGAGGTGGCCGATTGCGGCCCAGGCGCTCGCGCCGCTTCTGCGGACCCCCTTCTTGAGGGCCGGTACGCCCTTGGTGGCGGCGGCTCTGCGCAGGGCGCCCAGGCGTCGGGCCCCGGCCGCGGGCCCCGCCTGGCCGTCCAGTGCTGCTTCGAGCGRGGCCGGTCGGCCCCGCTCGTCCTCATGTCCACGTGCGGCAGAGCTCACCGCGGGGAGAGCGGAGGGCTCGGTGGGCGCCTGCGCGCCCCCTGCCGGGCCTGTGCCGCCCTGTGACGCCTCGGGTGAACCCGGGGCACCCTTTCGCCGGAACGGTCGCTTCCGGGGCGGTTCGGCGCCTGCCACGACCTGCCCGATCAGTCGCAGTCGCGGCAGATCGGCTGGCCGTTCTTCTCCCTGGCCAGCTGGCTGCGGTGGTGCACGAGGAAACAGCTCATGCAGGTGAACTCGTCGGCCTGCTTGGGCAGGACCCGAACGGCGAGTTCCTCATTGGAGAGGTCCGCGCCGGGCAGTTCCATGCCCTCCGCGGCCTCGAAATCGTCCACGTCGACGGCCGAGGCGGACTTGTCGTTCCGCCGGGCCTTCAGTTCTTCAAGACTGTCGGAATCGACGTCGTCATCGGTCTTGCGTGGGGTGTCGTAGTCCGTTGCCATGTCGCTCTCCCCCTCTGGGTGGTTGCGGTGTCTCCAGCGCACGTAACGCGTGAGAGGCCGGACTTGTGCCCGACCCGAGGCGGAGATTTTGCCTCACATCAAGGTCTGTTACTCAATCGACACCCAGCCGCACTCCTCAAGAGTGATCGTCCTGGATGGCGATCGGGACCGTACACGGTCCGAATGTCGCACTTCACGGGCGTCACCCC
The DNA here is from genome assembly GCF_045257485.1 of Streptomyces sp. YS-3. Taxonomy (NCBI): domain Bacteria; kingdom Bacillati; phylum Actinomycetota; class Actinomycetes; order Kitasatosporales; family Streptomycetaceae; genus Streptomyces; species Streptomyces sp. YS-3. The sequence goes on from NZ_JBJHPC010000075.1 coordinate 11,318, forward strand.
GTGTACTTCCCGTGATCTCACCCCCCGGAAACCCGGACTTTTCCCGGTTTTACGGGGGAAGCCTTGATCACGGAGAGTAGATGGCCGGAAAATTGTCCCTGTGATTGATCACACACGGATATCTTCGGAACAGGTCCCGAAAATTCCGCTCAAAGCGAACTTCTCGATCGGGTCGAAAAGCGTCTCAGGCAGGCAGGGTGACACGCATCACGAGCCCGCCTCCCTCACGGGGCTCCGCGATGATACGGCCTCCGTGGGCCCGCGCGACCGACCGGGCGATGGACAGGCCGAGTCCGACGCCCTTGTCGCTCCCGGTCCGCTCGGTGCGCAGCCGCCGGAACGGCTCGAAGAGGTTGTCGATCTCGTACGCGGGAACCACCGGCCCCGTGTTCGAGACCACCAGTACCGCCTGGCCGTCCTTGAGCTCGGTGGTGACCGAGACCCAGCCGTCGTCGGGCACGTTGTAGCGCACGGCGTTCTGCACCAGGTTCAGGGCGATCCGCTCCAGGAGCACACCGTTGCCCTGGACCACCGCGGGCGCCCGCTCGCCGCGGATCTCCACGCCCTTGGCCTGGGCCTCGCCGCGGGCCTGGTCGAGGGCGCGGGTGGCGACCTCGGCCAGGTCGACCGGTTTGCGGTCGACGATCTCGTTCTCGCTGCGGGCGAGCAGCAGCAGGCCCTCCACCAGCTGCTCGCTGCGCTCGTTGGTGGCCAGCAGCGTCTTGCCGAGCTGGTGGAGCTCCATGGGTGCGCCGGGGTCGGAGAGATGGACCTCCAGGAGCGTGCGGTTGATCGCCAGCGGGGTCCGCAGCTCGTGCGAGGCGTTGGCGACGAACCGCTGCTGGGCGGTGAAGGCCCGCTCCAGGCGGTCCAGCATGTCGTCGAAGGTGTCCGCGAGCTCCTTGAGCTCGTCGTCCGGGCCGTCCAGCTCGATCCGCCGGGTCAGGTCGGTCCCGGCCACCCGGCGGGCGGTACGGGTGATCCGGCCCAGCGGCGACAGGACGCGGCCCGCCATCGCGTATCCGAAGGCGAAGGCGATGACGCTGAGGCCGACCAGCGCCATCAGGGAGCGGGTCAGCAGGTCGTCCAGCGCGTGCTGGCGCTGCTGGGTCATACACGCGCTGATGGCCTCGTTGAACTCCGTGATGTTGCCCGGTGTGGTCGGGAGCTGGCAGCTGCCGCTCGTCACCGTGACGTTCTGCCCGCCGACGATCTTGAACGGCTGGTTCCCGCCGGTGTGCAGCGCCGAGGCCGCCAGCAGGTAGATGATCGACAGCAGCAGGATGCCCGCGATCATGAACATGCCGCCGTAGAGCAGCGTCAGCCTTATCCGGATGGTCGGGCGCACCCAGGGGAAGGGCGGCTCGGCGCCCCGGGGGTCCCAGGTGGGCTTCGGTGGCGCCGTGGGTGGCGCGGGCGTCGTGGCCATCGCCGTCAGATCCGGTATCCCGAGCCCGGCACGGTGACGATGACGGGCGGCTCACCGAGCTTGCGGCGCAGGGTCATGACCGTCACGCGCACCACGTTGGTGAACGGGTCCGTGTTCTCGTCCCACGCCTTCTCCAGGAGCTGCTCGGCCGAGACCACCGCGCCCTCGCTGCGCATCAGCACCTCCAGGACCGCGAACTCCTTGGGGGCCAGCTGGATCTCCTTGCCGTCGCGGAAGACCTCGCGCCGGTTGGGGTCGAGCTTGATGCCGGCGCGCTCCAGGATGGGCGGCAGCGGCACGGTCGTACGCCTGCCCAGCGCCCGCACCCGGGCGGTCAGCTCGCTGAAGGCGAACGGCTTGGGGAGATAGTCGTCGGCGCCGATCTCCAGGCCCTCCACCCGGTCGCTGACGTCGCCGGAGGCGGTCAGCATCAGGACCCGGGTGGGCATGCCCAGCTCGACGATCTTGCGGCAGACGTCGTCGCCGTGCACCAGGGGGAGGTCCCGGTCGAGCACGACCACGTCGTAGTCGTTGACCCCGATGCGCTCCAGGGCCGCGGCGCCGTCGTACACGACGTCGACGGCCATGGCCTCCCGGCGCAGTCCGGTGGCCACGGCATCGGCGAGCAGCTGCTCGTCCTCGACGACGAGTACGCGCACGGCGCATTTCCTTCCCTAGTGGGCCCTCGTGGGGCCTGCTGATGTCCCGTGGGCGCCCAGGGCACGCGCGGGCGTTCCTGAGCCCGTACCGGCCGTCCTGGGGGCACGGGAGCGGTGACTGTGTGCGTCCATCCTGCCCCTTACGGCCATAAACCGGCGGTAAGACGGTGCTGGCCCCCGGGCGCCGCCCGACCTGCGGCTTCCCGGGCCGTCCGGGAATTCCCGGGATTGCCGGGCGAGTTGAGGTTTCTCGCGGACCGGGCCGGGGGAGGACGACTGCACACCCGCGATCACGCCCTGTATGGGGTATGCCACTGCCTGCTGCTCGTGATCGTGATCCACCGTCGGCACACCCCCGTGCCACCCGCCACCGACCCACGACGAGGGGGCGCACCATGGACGCATTCACCGCAGGACTTCTGCAGCGCATCAGGGCCACGGAGACGGACCTCACGCGGGCCCGCGAGACCGGCGACGACTTCCTCGCGGAGGTCGAGCAGGCCGAGCTCGACGATCTCCACCGCCTCGCCGCCGAGCACGGCGTCGAGGTGGCCGCCGCAGCACACTGACGCGACGTGGCGAGGGCCCCCGGCACAGCAGGACGGTGCCGGGGGTCCCCGCTTGTCCGGACCGGACCAGACCGGCCAGACCGGCCACAACCCGGGCCCGGCTCAGTCGTGCCAGGCGCCGTACTCCTCCAGGAGGGTCTGGAGGGGACCGAAGAGCTCCGGGGTCGCCGCGATCGTCAGCTCCCGCGAGGGCGGGTCGCCCGCGCGCCCGCCGGTCACGGCGCCCGCCTCGCGGGCGATGAGGTCACCCGCCGCCAGGTCCCAGGGGTTGAGGCCGCGTTCGTAGTACGCGTCCAGGCGCCCGGCGGCCACGTCGCACAGGTCGATCGCCGCCGAGCCGCCGCGCCGGATGTCCCGGAACCGCGGGATCAGCCGCTCCACGACGGCCGCCTGGTGGACCCGGACCGACTGGACGTAGGCGAAGCCGGTGCCGAGCAGGGACTGCTCCGGCGGGGCGGCCGGGCGGCAGCGCAGCCGCCGCTCCCCGCAGAACGCGCCGCCGCCGAGGACCGCGTGGTACGTCTCGCCGCGCATCGGGGCCTCGACGACGCCCGCGACCCGCACCCCCTCGCGCTCGGCGGCGATGGAGACGGCCCAGGTGGGGAGCCCGTAGAGGTAGTTGACGGTGCCGTCCAGCGGGTCGATGACCCAGCGGATCCCGCTGGTGCCCTCGCTGGAGGCGCCCTCCTCGCCGAGGAAGCCGTCGGCGGGGCGGCGCTCGGAGAGGAAGCCGGTGATCAGCTTCTCGGCGGCGATGTCCATCTCGGTGACGACGTCGATGGAGCTCGTCTTGGTGGCGGCCACGCCCAGGTCGTCCGGGCGCCCGTCACGCAGCAGCGCTCCGGCCCGGCGGGCGGCCTCCAGGGCCAGGGCGAGCAGCTCCCGGTTCTCGTCGTGCTCGGTCCGCCTGGTGTCGGGCTCGGTCATGGTGGCTCCTTACGCGTACGGGCTGTCGGCGCCGGCCGCGGCGGGCCGGGGGGCGCGGGCCGGGCAGCAGCCGACCGGGCAGAGGTCGTGCGAGGGGCCGAGGGCGCCCAGGGCGCAGCGCTCGGGGCGCTCGCCGCGCTCGGCGGCGGCCCGCTCCAGGACGAGGTCGCGGACGGCGGCGGCGAACCGGGGGTCCGCGCCGACGGTGGCCGAGCGCACGACCGGCAGTCCGAGCTCGGCGGCCTTGGCCGTGGCCTCCGTGTCCAGGTCGTACAGGACCTCCATGTGGTCCGAGACGAAGCCGATGGGCACCATCACGGCCGCGGGCGCGCCCTTGCCGTGCAGCGCCTCCAGGTGGTCGCAGATGTCCGGCTCCAGCCAGGGGGTGTGCGGGGCGCCGGAGCGGGACTGGTAGACCAGCTCCCAGGGCCGCTCGACCCCGGTCTCCTCGCGCACCGCGTCGGCGATCAGCCGGGCCACGTCCAGGTGCTCGCGCACATAGGCGCCGCCCTCCCCGTGCTCCTCGGCCGGGCCGGAGGTGTCGGCGGAGGCGCTCGGGATCGAGTGGGTGGTGAACGCGAGGTGGGCGCCGGCGCGGACCCTCTCGGGCAGCCGCTCCAGCGCGGCGAGGACGCCGTCGGCCATGGGCCGCACGAAGCCGGGGTGGTTGAAGTAGTGCCGCAGCTTGTCCACGCGCGGCGGCTCGATGCCCTCGGCGGCGAGCGCCGCCAGCGCGTCCGCCAGGTTCTCCCGGTACTGGCGGCAGCCCGAGTACGACGCGTAGGCGCTGGTGGTGAGCACGGCGATCCGGCGGTGGCCCGCCAGGGCCATCTCGCGCAGGGTGTCCGTCAGATAGGGCGCCCAGTTCCGGTTGCCCCAGTACACCGGGAGGTCCAGGCTGCCCTGCGCGAAGTCCTCGCGCAGGGCGTCCAGCAGGGCGCGGTTCTGGTCGTTGATGGGGCTGACCCCGCCGAACAGGAAGTAGTGCTGCCCCACCTCCTTGAGCCGCTCCCTGGGGATGCCCCGGCCGCGCGTCACGTTCTCCAGGAACGGGACCACGTCGTCCGGGCCCTCGGGGCCGCCGAAGGAGAGCAGCAGCAGGGCGTCGTACGGAGCCGCTTCGCCGGCCGCTCCAGGAGCTTGATCGCGCAGATCGGACATGGCACCGATCCTGCCATCCGCCACTGACAAGCGCGGAACCGGCCGGAACGGGAGCGGGCCCGGCACGGTGCGCCGGAACCGGGTGGGAAAACCGTGTGCGCCGGGGCACCGGACACCGTAAGTTCAACACCGTAAGCTTTAGGTATTAAGTACACGCTTCAGCCGTACGGCTGAGCAGGCAGCCGGAGCACCCATGCCCAGTCCCTACCGCGCGATCTTCACCGCGCCCGGCACCAAGCGGTTCTCCGCGGCCGGGCTGCTCGGCCGGATGCCGCTGTCCATGATGGGCATCGGCATCGTCACGATGGTCTCGCAGCTCACCGGCCGCTACGGCCTGGCCGGGGCGCTCTCGGCGACCCTCGCCATGTCGGCCGCCGTACTCGGCCCGTACATCTCGCGCCTGGTCGACCGGCACGGCCAGCGGCGCGTGCTGCGGCCCGCGACGCTCGCCGCGGTGGCCGCCGTGGCCGGGCTGCTCGTCTGCGCCCAGCAGGGCGCCCCCGACTGGGCGCTGTTCGTCTTCGCGGCGGGCGCGGGCTGTGTGCCGAGCGTCGGCTCCATGGTCCGCGCCCGCTGGGCCGAGCTCTACCGGGGCGACGGGCAGAGCCTGCACGCCGCGTACTCGTGGGAGTCGATCGTCGACGAGCTCTGCTTCATCGTCGGGCCGATCCTCTCCATCGGGCTCTCCACCGCCTGGTTCGCGGAGGCGGGACCGCTGATCGCGGCCGGCTTCCTGGTTGTCGGCGTCTTCTGGCTGACCGCGCAGCGGGCCACCGAGCCCGTGCCGCACCCGCGCGAGCACCACACCGGCGGCGCCGCCCTGCGCTCCCCCGGGCTCCAGGTCCTGGTCGCCACCTTCGTCGCCACCGGCGCGGTCTTCGGCGCGGTCGACGTGGTCACCGTGGCCTTCGCCGACGAGCGCGGCCACAAGGCGGCGGCCAGTCTGGTGCTCGCCGTCTACGCGCTGGGCTCCTGTCTCGCGGGGGCGGTCTTCGGGCTGCTGCGCCTCAAGGGCGCTCCTGCCACGAGGTGGCTGGTGGGAGTGTGCGCGATGGCGGTGAGTATGATCCCGCTCCAACTGGCCGGGAGCCTGCCGTTCCTGGCCGTGGCGCTCTTTGTCGCGGGCCTGTCCATCGCGCCGACGATGGTGACGACCATGGCCCTCGTCGAACAGCATGTACCGCGCAGCAAGCTCACCGAGGGCATGACCTGGACGAGTACCGGGCTGGCGGTCGGTGTGGCGCTCGGGTCGTCGGCCGCCGGCTGGGTGGTGGACGCGGCGGGCGCGCGCTCGGGGTATCTGGTGCCCGTCGTCTCGGGAGCGCTCGCGGCCACGGTGGCGTTCCTGGGGTACCGCCGGCTGCGCAGGCCGGCGCCGCAACGGGAGGGGCTCGGAGCAGATGAGCGGAGCGACCAGCAGCACGTGGCGTAACTGGGCGGGCAACGTCACGGCCCGGCCGGTGCGGGAGGCCTCCCCCGCCTCGGCGGCCGAACTGGCCGAGGTGGTGCGCCGGGCCGCCGAGGACGGCCTGAAGGTGAAGGCGGTCGGCACCGGCCACTCCTTCACCACGGCCGCCGCCACCGACGGCGTGCTCATACGCCCGGACCTGCTCACCGGGATACGGGAGATCGACCGTACGGCCATGACGGTGACCGTCGAGGCGGGCACGCCCCTGAAGCGGCTGAACGCCGTCCTCGCGCGCGAGGGCCTCTCGCTCACCAACATGGGCGACATCATGGAGCAGACGGTGGCCGGGGCCACCTCCACCGGCACCCACGGCACCGGCCGCGACTCGGCCTCGATCGCCGCGCAGATCACCGGGCTCGAACTGATCACGGCCGACGGCTCGACGCTGACGTGCTCGGCGAAGGAGAATCCGGAGGTCTTCGCGGCGGCCCGGATCGGCCTCGGGGCGCTCGGTGTCGTCTCGGCGGTCACCTTCGCCGTGGAGCCCGAGTTCCTGCTCACCGCGCGCGAGGAGCCGATGACCTTCGACAAGGTCACCTCGGAGTTCGACGCGCTGCACGCCGAGAACGAGCACTTCGAGTTCTACTGGTTCCCCCACACGGGCAACTGCAACACCAAGCGCAACAACCGCAGCGCGGGCCCCGCCGCCCCGCCCGGCAGGGTGAGCGGCTGGATCGAGGACGAGTTCATGTCGAACGGCCTCTTCCAGGTCGTCTGTTCACTGGGCCGGGCCGTCCCCGCGACGATCCCCGCCATCGCGAAGGTTTCCAGCCGAGCTCTCTCCGCCCGTACGTACACCGACATTCCGTACAAGGTCTTCACAAGTCCCCGCCGTGTGCGGTTCGTCGAGATGGAGTACGCGCTGCCGCGCGAGGCCGTCGTGGCGGCGCTGCGCGAAGTGCGGGCCCTGGTCGACCGGTCGAACCTGCGGGTGAGCTTCCCGGTGGAGGTGCGCACCGCTCCGGCCGACGACATCGCGCTCTCCACGGCCTCGGGGCGCGACACCGCGTACATCGCCGTACACATGTACAAGGGCACGCCGTACCAGGCGTACTTCACCGCCGTGGAGCGGATCATGACGGCGCACGCCGGGCGCCCGCACTGGGGCAAGGTGCACAGCCGTGACGCCGAGTACTTCGCCGGGGTCTATCCGCGCTTCGGCGAGTTCACCGCCCTGCGCGACCGGCTCGACCCCGACCGGCTCTTCGGCAACGCCTATCTGCGCCGCGTCCTCGGCGACTGACGGGCGCTCGGGACCGACGTCCTAAGGAGACGGGACCGCGTCCGGGCCCGCTCCCGGTCCGGTGCCGGGGCCGGCGGGGTCCGGCGGCGGGGACTTCGCGTCCGCGGACGCCGAGGGC
>NZ_JBJHPC010000741.1:0-2949 GCF_045257485.1 Streptomyces sp. YS-3
CTCGCCGGCACCGACGCCGACGGCGCCCAGCACACCGCCGGACACCCCGAGCGGCACGGCGTCCCCGCCGCAGCCCTCGTGAGGCCGGGGCGGGGCGCGCGGCCGTCAGCGGGCCGGGTCCGCCGGGTGCGGTGCCACCAGCGGCAGCGCGGAGGCGAGCCGCGCCTCGCACAGGCCCACGAGCACGTCGTACGCCTCCTTGCCCATCAGCTCGGTCAGCTCCGGCCGGTAGGTCACATAGACCGGCTCGCCCGCGCCGTGCGCCGAGGTCGCCGAGGTGCACCACCAGTGCAGGTCGTGGCCGCCCGGCCCCCAGCCGCGCCGGTCGTACTCACCGATCGAGATCTGCAGCACGCGCGTCTCGTCCGGCCGGTCGATCCAGTCGTAGGTGCGCCGCACCGGCAGCTGCCAGCAGACGTCCGGCTTGGTCTCCAGCGGCTCCTTGCCCTCGCGCAGCGCCAGGATGTGCAGCGAGCAGCCCGCGCCGCCCGCGAACCCGGGCCGGTTCTGGAAGATGCAGGAACCTTCCCACCTGCGGGTCTGCCGCTCACCGTCGTCATCGAGCTGGACCCAGCCGCTCTGGGTGCCCTCGTCGTGGAACTGCCACAGCTCCGGCGTGAGCCGCGCCACGTGCCCCGCCACGCGCTTCTCGTCGTCCTCGTCCGAGAAGTGCGCGCCGAGGGTGCAGCAGCCGTCGTCGGCGCGGCCCGCCTGGATGCCCTGGCAGCCGCTCCCGAAGACACACGTCCACCGCGAGGTCAGCCACGTCAGATCGCAGCGGAAGACCTGTTCGTCGTCGGCGGGGTCGGGGAACTCCACCCACGCGCGCGGGAAGTCGACCCCCTGCTCGTCCGCCCGCGGCCCGGGAGTCCTGGGGGTCTTGGCTTTGCCCGGCTTCGCCTTTTTCGTCTTTGGCACGGGACAAGCGTATGTCCGCGACGGCAGTAGCGTTCAGCCCATGAGACTCGGAGTCCTCGATGTGGGGTCGAATACGGTTCACCTGCTGGTGGTGGACGCGCACGCCGGTGCCGCGCCCCTGCCCGCGTACTCGCACAAGGCCGAGCTGAGGCTCGCCGAACTCCTCGACGAGGACGGGGCGATCGGGCCGGAGGGCGTCGACAGGCTGGTGGCCACGGTCAGCACGGCGCTGATCGCGGCCGAGGACAAGGGCGTCGAGGAGATGCTCCCGTTCGCCACCTCCGCCGTCCGCGAGGCCAGCAACGCCGACCTGGTGATCGGCCGCGTCAAGGAGGAGACCGGGGTCGACCTCGGTGTCGTGTCCGGCGAGGAGGAGGCCCGCCTCACCTTCCTGGCGGCCCGCCGCTGGTACGGCTGGTCGGCCGGGAAACTCCTGCTTCTGGACATCGGCGGCGGCTCCCTGGAGATCGCTTACGGGATCGACGAGGAGCCGGTCGCGGCCGTGTCGCTGCCGCTGGGCGCCGGCCGGCTCACCGCGGCCTGGCTGCCCGGCGACCCGCCCGACCCCTCCGACGTACGGGCGCTGCGCCGCCACGTCCGCGCGCAGATCGCCCGGACGGTCGGCGAGTTCGCCCGCACCGGCTCCCCGGACCACGTGGTCGCCACCTCCAAGACCTTCAAGCAGCTGGCCAGGATCGCGGGCGCCGCCCGTTCCACCGAGGGCGTGTACGTCCAGCGCACCCTGAGCCGCCGGTCGCTGGAGGAGTGGGTGCCCAAGCTCGCCGCGATGACCACCGAGCAGCGCACCACGCTGCCGGGCGTCTCCGAGGGCCGGGCGCGCCAGCTGCTCGCGGGGGCGCTGGTGGCCGAGGGGGCGATGGACCTGTTCGGCGTGGAGGAGCTGGAGATCTGTCCGTGGGCGCTGCGCGAGGGCGTGATCCTGCGCCATCTGGACCAGCTGCCGACGGGATGACGGGCGGGGCGGCCGGGGCGTCCGGGGCGGCGGACCCGGCGGGGACGTCGGGTTCCGGCCAGCTGGACGGTCCCCTCGCGGGCGCTGTTGTGGGTGCCCGTAGGCTGTCTCCGTGGCAGAACCAGTAGTGCGCATCCCGGATGCGAAGGTCGCCCTGTCGACGGCTTCGGTCTATCCGGAGTCGACGGCGACGGCCTTCGAGATCGCCGCACGCCTGGGGTACGACGGCGTCGAGGTCATGGTCTGGACCGACCCGGTCAGCCAGGACATCGAAGCCCTGCGACGGCTCTCGGACTACCACCAGGTGCCGATCCTCGCCGTTCACGCCCCCTGTCTGCTGATCACCCAGCGGGTCTGGTCGACCGACCCGTGGGTGAAGCTCCAGCGGGCGAGAGCCGCGGCCGAGAAGCTCGGCGCCTCCACCGTGGTGGTGCACCCGCCGTTCCGCTGGCAGCGCCAGTACGCCCGTGACTTCGTCACCGGCATCTGGCGGATGGCGGACGAGACCGATGTGCGGTTCGCCGTCGAGAACATGTACCCGTGGCGCTACCGCGACCGGGAGATGCTCGCGTACGCACCCGACTGGGACGTCACCAAAGACGACTACCGGCACTTCACGGTCGACCTCTCGCACGCCGCGACCGCCCGCACCGACGCGATGGCGCTCGTCGACCGCATGGGCGACCGGCTCGCGCACGTCCACCTCGCCGACGGCAAGGGCTCGGCCAAGGACGAGCACCTGGTCCCGGGCCGGGGCAGCCAGCCGTGCGCCGAGCTCCTCGAAGGGCTCGCCCGCACCGGCTTCGGCGGCCACGTCGTCATCGAGGTCAACACCCGCCGGGCCATGTCCGCGGCCGAACGCGAGGCCGACCTCGCCGAGGCACTCGCCTTCACCCGGCTGCACCTGGCGTCGAAGGTCCGCCGGTGACCGGGGCCGCCCCCGCGTCCGCGTCGGCCCCGCGCCGCCGCGGGCGGGGCCGCCCCCGCGCGCGGAGGCCGACAGCGGCCCCGGCGCGCACCGGCGGATGAGGGAGGGCAGGGGGTGCAGGGGCGCAGCC
>NZ_JBJHPC010000742.1:0-2944 GCF_045257485.1 Streptomyces sp. YS-3
CTCCGGCTCCCCGTACCGCGCGCGTGGTGCTCGACTATGCGCCGGACCTGCTCGAACTGCGGGTGGACGACGACGGACCCGTCGGTTCCGGTGACGCGGGCGGCAGCGGGAACGGTCTGATCGGCATGCGGGAGCGGGCCGCCGCGCTCGGTGGCACCATCGAGGCGGGCCCCCGCCACGACGGCGGCTTCCGGGTGGTCGCCCGCCTCGATGGTGCCACCGAGCGCGGCGGCCCGCTCCCGCATGCCGATCAGACCGTTCCCGCTGCCGCCCGCGTCACCGGAACCGACGGGTCCGTCGTCGTCCACCCGCAGTTCGAGCAGGTCCGGCGCATAGTCGAGCACCACGCGCGCGGTACGGGGAGCCGGAGTGGCGCACCACGTTGGTGAGCGCCTCCTGGACGATACGGAAAGCGGCGAGATCGGCCCCCGGCGGCAGGGTCCGGGGCGAACCGGTCGTCGTGGCCGCGACGGTGAGCCCGGCCGCCGCCGCCTGTTCGACGAGCTCGGGCAGCCGGTCGAGGCCCGGCGCGGGCGAGCGGGGGGCGTCGCCCGGGGTGCGCAGGGTGTCGAGCACCTGGCGCACCTCGCCCAGCGCCTCCTTGCTGGCGGACTTGATGGTGGTCAGCGCGGTACGGGCCTGCTCCGGGTCGGAGTCGAGCAGCGCCAGGCCCACGCCCGCCTGGACGTTGATGACGGAGATGCTGTGCGCCAGCACGTCGTGCAGTTCGCGAGCGATCCGCAGCCGCTCCTCGTCGGCCCGCCGCCGGTCGGCGGCGGCCCGCTCGGCCCCGGCCCTGGCCCACTGCTCCCGGCGTACGCGGGCGAGCTCGGCGATCGCCACGACGGCCAGCACCCAGGCGGCGACGACCAGTTCCTGCGCCCAGGGCGCGGGACGGTCGCCGCTCGGGGGCAGCACACGGTAGAGCCAGTGCGCGACCAGGACGTGGCCGAGCCAGAGCATCCCGACGGCCGACCAGGCGGCCCGGCGGTGTCCCGCGACGATCGCCGCGAAGCACCCGACGGCCACCGCGAGGAAGACCGGCCCGTACGGATAGCCGGCGCCCAGGTACACCATGGCCGCCCCCGCCGAGCCGAACACGGCGAGGACGGGGTGGCGACGGCGAGCGAGCAGCACCGCGCAGCTCGCGAGGAGCAGCAGCCGGGCGAAGACGTCGAGCGGGGCGCGCCCGCTCTGGTTGTGCGCGGCGACGCTGGAGCCGCCCAGTACGACGGCGGTCAGCAGGAGGGTGGAGGGCCAGGGCAGCCGCGAGCGCCCCCGGAGGTCCGCCCCGCCACCCCGTGCCCACTGCCGCGCCCGGTGCGGGAGCGGCGGCCCGTGCCTCGCCCAGGGGCGGCCGTGCCGCCCGGCCGGGGGCGGCGGCTGCTGCTCTTCCATACCGGCCACGCTAGCCCCGGGCGTGCCGTCCGGGCGTCAGCCCGGCGTGGTGGTCACGGCTACTCCCCGGGGAGTACCAGGCCCACCGAGGAGGCGAGCGCGCCGGCCGCGTGCGCGAAGAACGCGTCCCGCTCCTCGACGACGCGGTGGAACTGGCCGAACAGCTCGAACGAGATCAGCCCGAAGAGCTGCGCCCACGCGGCGACCAGCGCGGGGCCGACCGCCGGGGGCAGTCCGGGCGCGAAGTCGGCCGCCATCCGCTCGCCCTCGGCGCGCAGTCCGGGGGCGGGCCGGGGGACGGCGATGCCCCGCCCCTGGTGGGCGTCGCGGACGATCCCGATGAGCACGAGCGCCACACGCGAGGCGGGGCCGACGGTGGCCTGGGGCGCGGTGTAGCCGGGCACGGGCGAGCCGTAGATGAGCGCGTACTCGTGCGGGTGCGCCAGCGCCCAGGTCCGTACGGCGCCACAGACGGCGACCCAGCGCTCCGCGGGGGCGTCGGCGGGCGCGGCCTGCGCGAGCGCCCGCTCCGCGGCCTCACCCACGGCGTCGTAGGCATCCACGATCAGCGCGGTGAGCAGGTCGTCGCGGCTCGGGAAGTAGCGGTAGAGGGCGGAGGAGGCCATGCCCAGCTCACGGGCGACGGCACGGAGCGACAGCTTCGAGGCGCCCTCGGCGGCGAGCTGTTTTCTGGCCTCGCCCTTGATGGCGGCGGTGATCTCGGTACGCGCGCGGGCTCGGGCGCCCTGGACGGTGCTCATGGGGACATTCTGCCACTGTCGAGAGCGGTGCACCGGAACGAGAGCGGTGATCCGGCCAGCGAGCCGCGAACAAATTAGAGAGCACTGCTCTTGCTTTGGAGCACCGCTTGCGTGCACACTGCTCTCAAGCGAGAGCAGTGCTCTCGCACCCGCTCCACGAGTCGCACCCGCACCCCGCACCTCGCCCCCGCAGACCGCTCCACCACCCCAGGGAGTCCCGATGTCGTCGATGCCCAGCTCGCAGCCGTACTACCTGAAGGCCGGCCGCTTCGCCACGCGGATGAACAGCGCCATCGGCTGGCTGGCCCGTCACGGGATGAGCCTGGCCGGCACCGCCGAGCTGTCGGTGCGGGGCCGCAAGAGCGGCCAGATGCAGCGGGTGCCGGTCAATCCACACGCGTACGAGGGCGCGCAGTACCTCATCTCCGCCCGCGGGCACTCGCAGTGGGTACGCAACATGCGGGCGGCGGGCGGCGGCGAGCTGCGGGTGGGCCGCAAGGTCCGCGCCTTCACGGCCGTGGAGATCTCGGACGGCGAGAAGACCGCCGTCCTGCGCACCTACCTGGAGCGCTGGGGGTGGGAGGTCAACCAGTACTTCCAGGGCGTGACCGCGAAGTCGAGCGACGACGAGCTGCTCGCCGCCGCCCGCCGCCCGCATGTTGCGTACCCACTGCGAGTGCCCGCGGGCGGAGATGAGGTACTGCGCGCCCTCGTACGCGTGTGGATTGACCGGCACCCGCTGCATCTGGCCGCTCTTGCGGCCCCGCACCGACAGCTCGGCGGTG
>NZ_JBJHPC010000743.1:0-2944 GCF_045257485.1 Streptomyces sp. YS-3
GCCGGCGACCGCGTCGGCGAGCGGGAAGGAGGGCAGGGTGGGCGGTCCGTCGGGGGTGCCGGTGAGGTGGGCCAGTCCGCTCATGGCCTCGCCGACCGTGCCGAAGCCGGGGCGGCGGGCGTAGGGGCCGCTCTGGCCGAAGCCGGTCATGCGCAGCAGCACCAGGCGCGGGTTGGCGGCGCTGAGGGCGGCGTAGTCCAGACCCCAGCGCTCCAGGGTTCCGGGGCGGAAGTTCTCCACGATGAGGTCGGCGTCGGCCGCCAGTCGGCGGAAGAGCTCCTGGCCCTCCTCGGTGTGCAGGTCCAAGGTGGCTGAGCGCTTGTTGCGGGCCACGACCTTCCACCACACGGGGACGCCGTCGACCTGCGCGCCGTAGCGGCGGGCCGGGTCACCGTCCGGGTGCTCGATCTTGACGACGTCGGCGCCGTAGTCCCCGAGCAGGGTGGCGGCGAAGGGGCCGGCGAAGAGGGTGGCGGTGTCGATGACTTTCAGCCCGGCGAGCGGGGCCGGTGCGCCGCCGGGCACCGGGTGTTCACCGGGGTCACTCGTGGTGCGAGGGATCATGATCACCAGACAACATGCTACGCACAGCGAAGTAAATGCGAGCCGTGTCACATTCAACAAAGTTGATCGGTTTCCAGCCAAAAATGGTCTCTGTGTACTAATTACCGCAGGTCACAGACGCAATAGCGAGCCCTCTCATGCATGGTGGTGCTGCTGCCGCACGACGGTAATCTTGACGAAAAGCTAAGCCGTGCTTATAAGCTAAGCTTCGTTCGTGGAAGACAAGGAACTCACTCTCGACCTGGCCAGGCAGACCCGCGACAGCGTGTCCGCACTGGCACGGCGCATGCGGCAGGAACGCCCCGCGCACGGTCTCGGACTCACCAGCGCCTCGGTGCTGAGCCGACTGGACCGCGTCGGAGCCCTCAGCCCGAAGGAGCTGGCCGCCGCCGAAGGCGTCCTGCCCCAGTCACTCACCCGCCAGCTCGCCTCCCTGGAGGAGCACGGCCTCATCACGCGTCGGCCTCACGACCGCGACGGCCGTCAGGTCCTCATGGAGATCACCGACGCGGGCCGTCATCTGGTGGAGAGCGACCGGCAGAGGCGTGACGCGTGGCTCGCTCAGGCGATCACCAAACGCCTGACACCGGTGGAGCGGGAGATCCTCGGCGCCGCGAACAAACTGCTGGACCTCTTGTCAGAAACCTAGGAGACCCCGAGGGGGCGTCGTGCCGTTACCGACCGCGCAGACCGCAACTCAAGCGGCTGCCCCTCCCCGTATCCCCCTCGGCTTCCTCACCCCGATCGTTCTGGGCACCCTGCTCAACGCCCTCAACTCCTCGATGATCGCGGTGGCGCTGCTCTCCATCCAGAAGGCGTTCGACGCCGGGGCCGAGGTCATCTGGCTGGTCTCCGGCCTCTATCTGGCCACCGCCGTCGCCCAGCCCACGATGGGCCGCCTGGCGGACGCCCTCGGTGCGCGCCGCGTCTTCGGGTTCGGCCTGGTGCTGGTCCTGGTGTCGGCGACCGCCGCGCCGTTCGCCCCCACGCTCGGGTGGCTCATCGCCGCCCGCGTCGTACTCGGGATCGGCACCTCGGCCGCCTATCCGGCCGGCATGTCGATGATGCGTACCTGGGCCGCCGCCCACAGCGGCGAGGGCTCCACACCCACCGGCGGGCTCGGCGCCATCTCCGCCGCCTCCCAGGCCGCCGTCGCCCTCGGTCCGCCGCTCGGCGGTGTCCTGGTCCAACTCGCGGGCTGGCGCGCCATCTTCTGGGTCAACGTCCCGCTCACCGTGGCGGCCATGATCATGGCGTTCCTCTGGCTGCCCGCCGACGAACCGGCCCGCGACGCCGGCGCCACGCTGCGCGAACTCGACCTCGCGGGCATGGCCCTGTTCACCGGTGAGCTGTGCGGTCTCATGCTCTTCCTGCTCTCGTTGCCCGACGACCCCTGGTGGTGGGCGCTGGCCGTCTTCGTCGTGCTGACCGCCGCGCTGATCTACCGCGAACTGCGCGCGAACAAGCCCTTCGTGGACCTGCGCATGATCGCCCGCAACGGGCCGCTCGCCGCGACCTATCTGCGCTGCATGGGCACGTACGTGGTTTTCTACTCCATCACCTACGCCCTGCCCCAGTGGCTCCAGCAGGGCCGCGGCCTCTCCGAGTCCGCGTCCGGCCTGGTGATGCTCCCGGTGGCCGCCCTCGGCTTCGCCACCACCATGTGGGCCACCCGGCTCGTCGAACGCGGTCTGCGCACCGTCCTGATCACGGGTTCCGCCGCCCTGTGTCTGGGCAGCGGGGCGCTGGCCCTGTTCGGCGAGACCGTGCCGATCTGGGAAGTCCTCCTCATCGCCGCCGTCCTCGGGCTGCCCAACGGCTTCAACAGCCTGGGCAACCAGACGCTGATGTACCGCACCGCGCCCGCCGACCAGATCGGCACCGCCTCCGGGCTGTACCGCACCGCCCAGTACATCGGCGCCAACCTCGCCTCGGCCCTGGTCGGGATCGCGGTCGGCCGCGACGCCGACGACTCCGGACTGCACCTGCTGGCCGCGGTGATCACCGGCATCAGCCTCGTCCTGCTCGTGAACGCCGCCACCACCCGGCATCTGCGCGGCGCCGAAGCACGCGGCTGAGCCCCGCCGATCCCCTCATCCCTCACGTGCGCACCCCGCGTACGCGTACACCGGTTCAGAAAGGACCACACCCATGCCCGTCACCGAACTCAGCCCCAAGGCCGCCCTGGTCGTACTCGACCTCCAGGAAGGCATCCTCGGCCTCCCGCTGCAGCCCCACCCGGCCGACCAGGTCGTGGCGAACAGCGCCCGGCTCGCCCACGCCTTCCGTGCGGCCGGGCTGCCCGTCGTGCTCGTCAACGTGGCCCACGGCCCCGACGGCGGAGCCGCCCTCAACCCCCGCGCCGACGTGCCCCACAACC
>NZ_JBJHPC010000744.1:0-3317 GCF_045257485.1 Streptomyces sp. YS-3
CCGCCACGTCCGCGACCAGGTCGGAGTCCCAGACCTGGCGCACGGCCACGTTCACGCTGACGAAGATCGGCGGCACCCCGGGGTGCTCGATCTGCCAGCGGCGCGCCTGCCGGCAGGCCGTGCGCAGGACCCAGCGGCCGAGCTGGACGATCGAGCCGTCTTCTTCCGCAATTCCGATGAACCGATTCGGCGCCAGTGTGCCGAACTGTGGATGGTTCCATCGGACAAGCGCCTCGACGCCCTCCACGGTGCGCCAGTTGCACCAGTGCCTCGACGATCGTCTCGTCGGCGGGGTTGGGATGCGTACCGCCCTCGTCGTACTGGAAGCCCCGGACGAAGGAGCCGTCCAGTTTCAGGACCGAGACCGGCAGCCGGGAGAGGTACGCCAGGTTGGAGTAGCCCGTGCCGAAGTCGTCGATGGCGATCCGTACGCCCATGTCGGACAGGGCCTGGAGGGCCTGGAGCGGACGGCCCGCCGAGCCCATCACGGCGGACTCCGTGAGCTCCAGTTGCAGCAGGTGCGGCGCGAGGCCCGTCTCCGCGAGGATCTCCGCCACGTCCGCGACCAGGTCGGAGTCCCAGACCTGGCGCACGGCCACGTTCACGCTGACGAAGATCGGCGGCACCCCGGGGTGCTCGATCTGCCAGCGGCGCGCCTGCCGGCAGGCCGTGCGCAGGACCCAGCGGCCGAGCTGGACGATCGAGCCGTCTTCTTCCGCAATTCCGATGAACCGATTCGGCGCCAGTGTGCCGAACTGTGGATGGTTCCATCGGACAAGCGCCTCGACGCCCTCCACGGGTGTCCGCGTCCTGCATCAGACCCGTGGCCGTCGTGCCCGCGACCGCCCGCTCCACCACGCCGATGGACGCCGAGACCGACAGTCGCTGCCCGGCCAGGTCGAACGGCTGCTGGAGCACCGCCAGTACGGACTTCGCCAGGTCCGCCAGCTGCTCGGTCCCCGTCGAGTCCTCGACCAGGACCGCGAACTCGTCGCCGCCCAGGCGCGCCACCAGATGGCCGCCGCTGCGGGCGTAGCCGCTCTGGTCGGCGCAGTGGGTGAGGCGGGCCGCGACCGCCGACAGGAGCCGGTCGCCGATGCGGTGGCCCAGCGTGTCGTTGACGGCCTTGAAGCCGTCGAGGTCGAGGTAGCAGATCCCGATCCGGCCGGTGCCGCCGCGTCCGTACGTGGACGCCTCCATCGCCCCCGCGAGCCGCTCGAAGAAGAGCGTCCGGTTGGGCAGCCGGGTCACCGGGTCGTGCATCTGGAGGTGGCGCAGCCGCGCCTGGAGCTCGCGCCGGTCGCTGATGTCGGTGATCGAGAGCAGCGCCCCGGTGCCGTCGCGCACCGGCGAGACGGTGACCTCGGCCCACAGCGAGTGCCCGTCGGGGTGCTTGAGGCGGCGGGTGCAGCGGAACCGGGAGCGGCTGCCGTGCAGGACGTCCTGGTAGATGTGCCAGGTACGGGCGTCGGCGGCGAGGTCGACGAGGTCCGCGGCGGCCTGGCCGCACAGCTCGGTGGGCGCGGAGCCGAGCAGTTCGGCCAGCGCGTGGTTGACGGCGGTCACCGTGCCGTCCCGGTCGACGACGGCCATCGCCAGATGGGCCGCGTCGAACGCCGCGCGGTAGTCGCGCGGCTCGGCCGTGGTGCGCCCGACCGCGTGACGTTCGGGCGGCCGTCCCATGGGCCCCAGAGGCCCCTCCAGATCACGCTCTGTGACCGGTGGCCGCATGGTCCCGGGGGCTGCTCCCGGTCCTTCGGGGGTTCCGCTCACCGCTCGCTCCCGCTGTGCATTCGAGTCGTACAGAGATGTGGTCGGGGCCGTCAGCCGGGTGGAGGACAGCCGTCCGAGGCTGAATCCACGCAGGAAAGTGTGCCGATCATAGAGGCAGGCGCAACGGCCGAGCCAGCGTCACGGTCGTGATCATGCGCACCCGGGAGCACAGGCCGATCGTTTCTGCACGTGCCTGGCCAGCGGCGATTCGCAAGTGACCAATTGTGACTTTCTGTAAGGCATCGGGGTGTCGGGCTGGTGTCGGGCCCCTCACCCGCCTGGGGCAGCGGAACAGGGCGTAATCACACAAATCACCACAAGGTGGGTGAGGTGTCCCGCATTCCGTACCCGGAGGTCGACGTGGAGCGTCAGCTGACACCCGGGGGAGTGGAGCGTGCCCGGCTGCGCAGTGCCGCCGCCGCGCTCACCTCCCTGACCGCGGTCGCCGCCACCACCCTCGTGGCGGGCCCCGCCGTGGCCGCCAGATCCGCGATGCCCTGCGCCCTGCCCCGCACCGCGGCCCACCACTCGCTGGGAGTGGACACCTGGAACACCGCCTATCCCCGCCCGGTGCGCACGCTCAGGGCGGTGATGGTCTTCCTCTCCTTCCCGGACTCGGTGCCGGTGGCCGCCCCCAAGGACATCGCCACCGACTACTTCCCCGCGACCAGCGACTTCTTCGCCCGCGCCTCGTACGGGAAGTTCCGGCTCCAGGCCGACACGCGGCCGGAGTGGGTGCGGATGCCGAAGCCGTCCACCTCCTACCGGATACAGCGCGACTGGGACCCGGACCGGCGCACCGAGTACCTGCGCGACGCCGTCACGGCCGCCGACCCCAGCGTGGACTTCTCCGCGTACGACATCGTCTACCTGGTCGCGGACCCGGACGCGCCGGGCGTCGACTCGGACGCCACCAAGGTCGTCAACTTCGACCAGCCGCTGCGGGTCGACGGCACGGACCTCAAACGGGTCGTCACGGTGTTCGAACAGCACCCGCCGGACCGCAATGTCCTGGCGCACGAGACCGGGCACGTCTTCGACCTGCCCGACCTCTACCACCGCCCGGTCGACGGCAAGGGCGACTGGGACACGTACGTCGGCGACTGGGACGTCATGGGCAGCCAGTTCGGGATGGCCCCGGACCTGTTCGGCTGGCAGAAGTGGAAGCTGGGGTGGCTGGACCGGCGCCAGGTGGCGTGCGTGGCGACGCGCGGGTCCTCGCGCCTGACCCTGGCGCCGCTCTCGGAGTCGCCCGCGCGGGTGGGCCACGGCGGCGTCCGGCTCGCGGTGGTGCGGACCTCGCAGGACAGCGCGGTCGCCATCGAGGCCCGGGACTCGGCGGGCAACGACCGTACGACCTGTACGTCGGGGCTGCTGATCTACCGGGTCCGCAGCGAGACCGCGTCGGGCACCGGCCCGGTCGAGGTCCTCGACACCCACCCCAGTACGGGGGCGTGCTGGGAGCACTCGGTCTACCCGGCGCTCGCGGACGCGCCGCTGAACGTGGGCGAGACGTTCACCGTGCCGGGGGAGGGGATCCGGAT
>NZ_JBJHPC010000745.1:0-2933 GCF_045257485.1 Streptomyces sp. YS-3
GGAGGGGTTCCAGAGGGTTGGCGGGAGGGGTCAGTCGCCGTACACCGCCCGTACCGCGTCCGCCACCGCCGCCTGCGCGGCCTCGCGGCCGAGGCCCAGGCGCCGCACCTCCTGTGCGTACGTCCGGGCCGCCGCCGCGGCCCGGCGCTCCGCCGCGTCGCCCGCCGCCGCGACGAACGTGCCGTTGCGGCCACGCGTCTCGATCACCCCGTCCGCCTCCAGCGCGCGGTAGGCCTTGGCCACGGTGTTGGCGGCGAGCCCGAGCTCCTCGGCGAGGCCGCGCACGGTGGGCAGTTTGTACCCCACGGGCAGCACCCCCGCCCGGGCCCGCTCGGCGATCTGGGCCCGCAGCTGCTCGTACGGCGCGTCGGGCGCTTCCTGGTCAATGGCGATCTTCAGGGTCACAGGCCGATTCTGCCCCTCCCGCGCGCGGGACGAAAATGGGAGGCGTCCGCGATGCCCCGCGCGTAGCGTCCGACGCGATGTCCGACGACTGCGCTACGGAGACACGTCTTGTCCGCGAACCAGGCTGAGCCCGGCTCCCCCCTCACCGTCACTCTGGTCAAGGGCGGCCGTACGAAGATCGGCTACCCGGCGACGGTGGTGTCCGACGACGGCGTCCGGCTCACCGTCCGCGCCCCCTGGGCCGCCGACGGCGTCCGCGACTTCGGGTTCGTCCGCTTCGAGCCGGGCGACGTCCTCACCGAGCACTACTGGCGGGACCGCTGGTACGCGGTGAAGGAGGTCCGGGCGGCCGACACCTCGCTCAAGGGCTGGTACTGCGACATCACCCGGCCCGCCGTGGTGCGTGCGGGGGCGGTGGCCGTCGAGGACCTGGACCTCGACCTCTGGGTCTCCGCGGACGGTACGACCGTGCTCCGCCTGGACGAGGACGAGTTCGCCGAGAGCGGTCTGGCCGACCGCGACCGGCAGGCGGCGGACCGGGCCGTACAGGCCCTGGACGAGCTCGAACTCCTGGCCCGGCGGGGCGGACTCACGGCGTTGACCGGCCGGCCGGCCGGACCGGCGCGGGAGAACGGCGCTTCTTAACCGGCTCTCAGCCGTCCCTTAACGCGGCCATAAAGATCGCCGTCTCCCGCTCCCAGCAGCCGTTTTCGCGTGATCCGGCGGCTAGCGTGCTGCACTCCCACCCCCGTGCAGCACCGAAGGAGAACGCCACGATGACCGCTCGTCGCACCGCCACCGCCGCCGCCCTGGTCCTGGCGCCGCTCGCGCTGACCGGGCTCGCGGCCGGTCCGGCCGCTGCCCACGGCTCGATGACGGACCCGGTCAGCCGGGTCTCCGCCTGTTACGCCGAGGGGCCGGAGCACCCCCGCTCGGCCGCCTGCAAGGCGGCCGTCGCCCTCGGCGGCACCCAGGCGCTCTACGACTGGAACGCGGTCAACATCGCCAACGCGGCGGGCCGGTCGAAACAGATCATCCCGGACGGCAGGCTCTGCAGCGCGGGCAACGACAAGTACAAGGGGCTCGACCTGGCGCGCGCCGACTGGCCGTCCACCCGGCTCAGCCCCGGGCGGCACACCTTCCGCTACAAGGGCACGGCTCCCCACAAGGGCACCTTCGAGCTGTACGTCACCAAGGACGGCTACGACCCCACGAAGCCGCTGAAGTGGTCGGACCTGGAGGCCGCGCCGTTCGCCAGGGTGGCGAACCCGCCGATGCGCAACGGCGACTACGTCTTCGACGCCACCCTGCCCGCCAAGTCGGGCCGCCACCTCGTCTACTCGGTCTGGCAGCGCTCCGACAGCCCCGAGGCCTTCTACACCTGCTCCGACGTGGTGTTCGGCAAGGACAGCGGCGCCTCCGGGTCCGCCCCGGCCCCGACCGCCTCGGCGCCGACGCGGCGGCAGATCGAGGACGGCGCCGCCAAGTCGACGGTGGAGCACCACGGTCACGGTGACGACGACGCCAGGACGGGTGCGGGCGCCCCGGCGCGGCCGGCGGCCGGCCGGGGCGAACCGGGCGGCGCCGAGGAGCGGTCGGGCAACGAGCCGCACACCGACAGTGTGGCCGCGGCCCCGGCCGCCGGCGCCGCGCCCCGCACCGAGAACCTCGCCGAGACGGGCGGCAGCGGGTCCACCCCGTATCTCGCGTTCGGTGGTGCGGGGACGCTGGCCGCCGGGGCCGTGTTCCTCCTGCTGGCCGCCCGCCGCCGGCGCGGGTTCAGCCGATGACGGACGCGCAGGTGGTGGGGGTGGCGTGCGCGGGGTCGAGCGCGTTGACGACCTCGTGGTAGGTGACGCGGTCGGTGAGTCCCATCGCCACGTGCTCGGAGAGGTCCAGGGCGCACTTGTCCTGGATGAGGACGTTGTCGACGTCCGGGCCGCTCAGGAACTGGGTGCGGTACGGGGTGACGACCTCGTCGTACCGGCTGGTGATGACGGTGTAGTGCACTCCGGGAACGGTGTCGCCGCCCGCGTTGAGCTTGTTCAGGAACGGTGATCCGGCCACCTGGTCGGCCAGGCCGGGGGTGCTGAGCCTCAGCAGGTCCTCGGCGCCGGGGAAGTAGGGCAGCAGCGCCGTGAGGCCGAGCAGGGTGGTGCCGTGGTTGTCGGGCGCTATGCCGACCAGGGTGTTCACCTTGGAGGCGCCGCCCAGGAACTTCAGGTACCAGCGCGGCATCATGCCGCCCTGGGAGTGGCCCACGAGATCGGCCTTGGGGGCGCCGGTCGCCGCGAGCACCCGGTCCACGAAGCCGGCGAGCTGTCCGGCCGACTTGTCGATGGGGCCGAGGCCGTCGAAGAGCGGGACGCCGGGGAGCTGACCGTAGTCGAGGGAGAAGACGCAGTAGCCCCGGTCGACCAGGTACGGGGCGAGGGCCAGCCAGTTGTCGACCGAGTTCCCGAAGGTGCCGTGGACCAGGACGACGGGGCGCGGGCGGGCGGCGGAGGGCTTGCAGGAGTAGTCGTTCC
>NZ_JBJHPC010000746.1:0-2931 GCF_045257485.1 Streptomyces sp. YS-3
GCCCCCTCCAGCCGCCGGGCATCGGCGCACCTGCCGCCCTCCAGGGGCCGCGGCCACCGTGGAAGGCATGAGCCTGCCATCCACGACGCCCCACGACAGCCGCCCGTCCCGGGTACCGCCGCCCCGCGTGGAGGAGGTGGCCGACCGGATCTTCGCCTACGTCCAGCCCGACGGGGGCTGGTGCCTGAACAACGCCGGGATCCTCGCCGGCCCCCACACGGTGGCCCTGGTCGACACCGCCGCCACCGAGGCCAGGGCCCGCGCCCTGCGCGCCGCCGCCCTCGAACGCGGCGGCGCCGAGCCGCGGACCGTCCTGAACACCCATCACCACGGCGACCACACCTTCGGCAACGCCGTCGCCGCCCCGCACGCCACCGTCATCGCCCACACCCGCACCCGCGCCGAGATGGCCGAGAAGGGCGAGGGCCTCAAACACGTCTGGCCCGGCACCCCCTGGGGCGACCTCGGTGACCTCGCCCGCTCTCTGCCGATGGTGACCTTCGAGGACCGGCTGACGGTGTACGTCGACGAGCTGGCCGTCGAGCTGATGTACGTGGGCCCCGCGCACTCCGGCAACGACGTGGTGGTGTGGGTGCCGGAGCACCGGGTGCTGTTCGCGGGCGACGTCCTGATGCCCGGCTGCACACCGTTCCTGCTGGCGGGCTCGGTCCTGGGCTCGCTGGAGGCGATCGCCCGGCTGCGGGCGCTGGGTCCACGTACCGTCGTGGGCGGGCACGGGCCGGTCGCCGGGCCCGAGGCACTGGACGAGGCCGAGGCGTATCTGCGCTGGCTCCAGAAGGTCGCTGTCCAGGGGATCGACGCGGGACTCACCCCGTTCGAGGCGGCCCGCGACACCCCGCTCGGCGGGTACGCGGAGCTGCGCGACCCGGAGCGGCTGGTGGCCAACCTGCACCGCGCGTACTCCGAGGCGCTCGGCGGGCCGGTGGACACCCAGATCCGCTCGGCGCCGGTGATGGGCGAGATGGCCCGCCTGGGCGGCGGTGATGTACTGGCCTGTCTGGCCTGAGCGTACGCATACGTTTTCGCCCCGCCGGTCCGGCCGGCGGGGCGAAAACGTAGGCGAACGTATGCGTAGGGCCGCTAGCCGCGCCCCGCCGTGCCCTCGCCGGAGGGGGCGACGGTGTGCAGGGCGCCCCGGTGGAAGACCAGCGGCGGGCGTGCCGCGTCCACTCCCAGGCCCACCACCTCGGCGACGGCGAAGAAGTGGTCGCCGAGCCGCTGGACCTGGCGGACCAGGCAGTCCAGCCATGCGGTGGTGCCCGGCAGCACCGGATTGCCGTGCGGCGACTCCCACCACGTCAGGCCCGCGAACTTGCCCGTGGTGTCCCCGGATCCGCCGCTCTTGGCGAAGCGGGCGCACAGCTCCTGCTGGTCGTGGGCGAGGATGTTGACGGTGAAGGAACCCGCCTCGCTCATCGGCGGCCAGCTGACGGACTTCTCGTCGATGAAGATCCCCACGAGGGGTGGCTCCAGCGACACCGACACGAACGACCCCACCACGAGCCCGGCGGGCCCGGCCGCCGTCGCGGCGGTGACCACGGTGACGGGACTCGGAACGTGGCCGAGTATGTGCCGGAACAGCTGCGGCTCCACGAACGCCCCCACAGGCGGTGCCCAGGACATGTCGACCTCCCCAATGGTGTTCTGCGGTCAACGGCCATGCTGGCGCCCGTGGTTGGGGAACCGGTCTCAGCCGGATGCAGCGCCGCCGATGAGCGCGTCGGGCCGTGTCCGGCCGCGCCGTGATCCTCCATCCGGCCCCCATCGGCGCCCTCGACGATGGGGGACACCCGTATATGGATGGAGGAGCCGGCCATGCCCGTGCCCCAGCAACGTGACCCGGAACTCACCCGGAAACATCTGACGACCTGGCTCGCCGAACGGCTGCCGCAGGCGCCGGACCTCCAGGTCCGCGTCGAGGTACCCACGGGCCTCGGCTTCTCCAACGAGACGCTGCTGGTCGACACCGAGTGGGGTCCGGCGGGCGCCGAGCGGCACCGTCGTCTGGTCGTCCGGGTGGCGCCCACCCGCTACCGGGTGATGCCGGGCTCCCGGCTCGACGAGGAGTACCGCGTCCTGCACGCGCTGCGCGGCACCGATGTGCCGGTGCCCGGCGTCCTCGGCTTCGAACCGGACCCCGGGCTGCTCGGCGCGCCCTTCTACGCCATGGACCGCGTCGAGGGCTGGGTCCCGCCGGACCTGCCCTCCTACCACCGCGACGGCGGACCGGTGGCCGCGCTCGACGAGGCCGGCCGCGCGGCGGTGTGGTGGGGCGGGGTCGAGGCACTGCACCGCGTCCACCGCCTCGACGTGGGCGCCCTCGGCCTCGACGACCTGCGCCGCTCGGTCCACGGACCGTACGGGCTCGGCGCCCAACTCGACTACTACGAAGCCCATATGGACCACTTCGGCGGCGCGGACAGCGTCCCGGTCCGCGAGGCGCTGGCCCTGTTGCGGGACGGGCTGCCGCCCGAGCCGGCGCGGCCGAGCCTGCTGTGGGGCGACGCGCGACTGGGCAACCTGATGTTCTCCGGGGTGACCCCCGTGGCCGTACTGGACTGGGAGATGACCTTCCTGGGCCCCGGTGAGGCCGACCTGGGCTGGTACCTCTACCTCGACCGGCACCTCAGCGAGGGCGTCGGCGCACCCCGGCTGCCCGGGCTGCCCGGGCGCGCGGAGACCATCCGCCGCTACGAGGAGCTCGCGGCGCGTCCCGTCGCGGCGCACATGGACTGGTACGAGGTGTTCGCCGGTTTCCGGTTCGCCCTGATCGCCTCCCGGGTCGGCCGGCTCCTGGTCGAGCACGGCCTGGTCGCCGCCGAGGCGGACGTCCCGCTCGCCCGCAACGCCGCCAGCCTGCTGGCCCGCACCCTGCGCCCGCTGAGCTGAACCCCGCACCACCTTCCCCCG
>NZ_JBJHPC010000747.1:0-2926 GCF_045257485.1 Streptomyces sp. YS-3
GGCGGGGCGAGGTGCGCCACGATGTGCTCGAACGGGACGTCCTGAGCGGCCACCGCACCCAGAACCGTCTCGCGCACCCGCCGCACGAGCCGGCGGAAGGTGGTGCCCTCGGGCACCCGGGTGCGCAGCGGAACGGTATGTGTGAACAGGCCGATCAGGTCGGCGGTGTCCGGGCTGTCGCGGCCCGCCAGCAGCGTGCCCACCACGATGTCCCGGGTGCCGGAGCGGCGGTGGACGAGCGCCGTGAAGACGGCGAGCAGCACCATGAACGGGGTGGCGCCCTCCGCCACGGCCAGCTCCCGCAGCCGTGCCGCGGAGCCGGCCGGGACCGCGAACGGGCAGCGCACCGTGCCCTGACCGCCCGTGGGAGGGCCGGTGGGCAGCCGGGTGACGGGCGGCGCTCCCTCCAACTGCCGCTCCCAGTAGGAACGTTGTTCACGCGTCCGGCGTTCGGCGTCCGGGTCGTCTCCGGGGGGCGGCACACTGCCGGCCGGCAGGGAGGGCAGCGGCGGCAGCGCCGCGGCGACTCCGGTCACGGCCTCGTCGTGGAACGCCGCCAGGTCCCGGAAGAGCACGTCCATCGACCATCCGTCGAAGACGATGTGGTGCAGGACCAGCACCAGGACGTGGTCGTCGGCGGCGATCCGCAGCAGGTGCGCGCGGACGAGGGGGCCGCGTCGCAGGTCGAACGGTGCTGTGGCCAACTCCTGGAGTTCCCGCTCCAGTTCGCCTTCGGAGTGGCCGCTCAGATCCCGGCGGTCCAGGGGGAAGGCCTCGGCGGTGGCGGGCGGCGCCGTCCGCTGGACGGGCCCGCCCGCCGTGGTGGCGATGGTGGTGCGCAGGGCGGCGTGCCGTCCCACCGTCCGCCGCAGTGCCCGCAGGAGGTGGCCCATGTCGAGCGGGCCGCGCAGACGCAGCGCCACCGGCTCGTGGTACGCGGCGCTCGCCGGGTTCCTGCGGTGGTGCAGCCACATACGCCACTGCGCCGATGACAGCGGGGACTCGGCGCCCGTGTCCGTCGCCTTCACCGGGCCGTCGGCGCGCGTGCCGTGGCGTCGGCGCGAGATCACGTCGGCCATCGCCCGTACGGTCGGCGCGTCGAACACGGTCCGCTGCCGTACGTCCGCCCCCAGGACCTCGCGCAGATGGGCCGCGAGCCGGGTGGCCGTCAGGGAGTCACCGCCCCGGTCGAAGAGGCTGTCGTCGAGGCCGATCAGCGGTACGTCGAGCGCCCACGCCCAGAGCGCGGCGAGGGCGGCCTCCAGCGCGGTCCGTGGTGTCTCCCCCGACGGGCCGGCAGGGTCACCGTCCCAGGGCATGGCCCGCAGCGCCTGACGGTCCACCTTGCCGTGGGCGGTTCGCGGCAGGTCGGGCAGGGCCGTCAGACGGGCGGGGACGAGCGCGGGCGGCAGCGTGGCGCGCAGATGGGCGCGCAGCCCGGCCTCGTCGCGCCGCTGGTGCCAGACCACGCACGCGCACAGCTGGTCGTCCCCCCGTGCGGTGGTGCGGGCCAGCACGGCGCTCTCGGTGACGCCCGGGTAGCGGCCGATCGCCGCCTCGATCTCGCCCGGTTCGATGCGTACGCCCCGCAGGGTGATCTGGTGGTCGACGCGCCCCAGGAACTCGATGTTGCCGTCGGCGCGCTGCCGGGCGAGGTCGCCCGTGCGGTACATGCGCGCGCCCGGCCGGTCGGTGAACGGGTCGGGCGGGAAGCGTTCGGCGGTGAGCTCGGGCTGCCCCACATAGCCGCGCGCCAGCGTCTCTCCGGCGAGGTGGAGCTCGCCGGGCTCGCCCGGGGCCACCGGCCGCCCCCCGGCGTCGAGGATGTGGACGCGTACGCCGGGCAGCGGGGTGCCGACGGGCAGGCGCGTCCAGGTCCGCAACTCGTCCGGGGAGACGTCGGGTTCGTACAGCAGTTGGGAGACCGTGCCCTCGGTGGCGCCGTACTCGTGCACCAGGCGCACCCCGGTGGCCAGCCAGTCCGCCGCCCGGTCGGGCGCGGCCTGTTCGCTGCCCACCACGAGCAGCCGCAGCGAGGCGGGCGGGCGCAGGGTGCCGTCCCGGCTCAGCTCGCGCAGCCACTCGTACCAGAGGGTCGGGGTGAGCTGGAGGACGGTGACGGCGTACGTGTCGACGGCGGTACGCAGTCCCGCGCTGTCGGCGAGGGCGTCGTCGGGGTCCATGACGAGGCAGGCTCCCGCGGCCCAGGTCGAGAACATCTCCTCGGCGGCGACGGAGAAGCCGGGGGAGGCGAACTGCAGGACGCGGTCGTCGGGGCCCAGGTCCAGACGGCGGCCGATCTGCACGGCGAGGTTGGCGAGCGGCCCGTGTTCCAGGCCCACGGGCTTGGGCCGGCCGGTGGATCCCGAGGTGTACGCGATCCACGCGAGGCGGCGCGCGAGGGGCGGGTGAGGGGGCGATCCGGCGTCGGCGCCCGGCCGTGGCACGGTGTCCCGCGACGGGTGGGCGCCCGGCTGAGGCGGGGGCGCCGGGCGTTCGTCGGCTTGGGGCTCCGCTGCCGCCGGGTCGGTGCTCTCGGGGTCCACGTACAGGACGGCCGCGGTGTGCGGGCCCAGGCCCCGTGCCAGTGCGCGCCGGCTCAGGACCAGCGGGGCGCCCGCGTCGTGCAGGGCCTGAGCGAGCCGGCCGGGCGGATGGGCGGGGTCCAGCGGGACACAGGCGCCGCCCGCCTTGAGCACCGCCAGACAGGCCACGGCCAGCTCGGGCGAGCGCGTCAGATGCACCCCCACCGGGACCTCGGGGCCCACCCCGTGGTGGCGCAGTCGGCGGGCGAGACGCTCGGCCCGCTGGTCCAAGCGGGCATAGCTGAGGCGTTCGGTCCCGCACAGCACGGCGTCGGCGTGCGGTGTGCGCGCCGCCCGCTCCTCGACGAGACGGTGTACGGCACCGGAGAGCGGGTCCGGGG
>NZ_JBJHPC010000748.1:0-2925 GCF_045257485.1 Streptomyces sp. YS-3
CCACGGGCCCCCGCACGGCCGGGGCTCCGTTCTGGAGGCACCGATGCCAGATCTCTGGCTGCCCGGCGCAGCACGCATCGACGTGGGCGACCACGCCCCCACCGACAGCGCCTACCCCGCCAAGGCGATCGCCCACATCACCTGGGACAAGAACGCCACCGCCGCCCACCCGCAGGACCAGGTGCCGTACGGCAACCTTCAGGACTGGTTCGGCCGCAACCCCGACGGCAAGGGGTCCGCCCCGCACCTGCTCTGGTCGCCCTTCACCGGCGCGTTCACCCAGTTCTTCCCGGCGAACTCGCGCTCCAAGTCCCTGGTCGACCTGTCCGGCGGCACCCGGACCAACCGGGCCGGCACCGTCGTCATCCAGATCGAGGCGCACTTCTTCCCGTACTGCCGGGTGGGCGGCAAGGTCTACGCCAGACTCGTCGACACCCCGTGCGCCGGCTGGGCGGCCCTGAACGCCTGGGTGCGCTCCTGGGGCGTACCCGACACCTGGCCGATGGGGCGGCCGGTCGACTTCACCTCCCACCGCGACGAGCACGTCTGGGAGACGCGCGGCGGCTGGTACGGACACCAGCACGTGCCGGAGAACACCCACCAGGACCCCGGCTCCTGGCCCCAGTTCACCGGGGCCCCGCCGACGGCGAAGGTCTCGCTGGCCCATGTGGTCGCCGCGGCCCGGCGCGACCCCGGCCTCCCGCAGGGCGGCACCACGTACCGCGGCGAGGTCCTGGTCGTCGAGCGCGCCCTCCAGGCCGAGGGGCTGCTCAGCGCCACCTGGGTGGACGGCTCCTTCGGCACCAAGACGAAGACGGCGTACGCCGCCTGGCAGCGGCGGTGCGGCTACTCGGGACCCGACGCGGACGGCATCCCCGGCCGTGACTCGCTCACCCGGCTCGGCGCCCGCCACGGCTTCACGGTCGTCTGACGCGTCCGCTCCCGGGGGGAACCGTACGGCCCACGGGTTCCGGCGGTCGATCGCGAGCACGGCGACGACCGCCGGGACCGCCGCCCCCCATGGACGGCATGGACGGGCCGGACGCTCAGCCGTTCGGGGCCGAGGTCACGTCCACCGTCTCCAGGCCCTCGCGGGCCATCCGCTCCGACCCCCAGGCGCCGAGCGCCCCGAGCGCGCGGTTGAGGGTGCGTCCGTGCTCGGTCAGGGAGTACTCCACCCGCGGCGGCACCTCGGCGTAGACCTTCCGGTGCACGAGTCCGTCCGCCTCCATCTCGCGCAGGTGCTGCGTCAGCATCTTCTCGCTCACTCCCGGCAGACCGCGGCGCAGTTCGGCGAAACGGCGTACGCCGTGGGCTTCCAACTCCCAGAGGATCAGCCCCTTCCACTTGCCGCTGACCACGTCGAGCGCGGCGTCGATGCCGCAGATGTACGGTCCGCTCCTCGGCGCCCTGGCCATCCCCAGCCCCCTTACTTAAAGGTAAGTACCGCAGAAAATAGTGGGTACTTCCGAGAATAGTGGCGCTCTCCGAGCATGGAGGGGTGAACGAACAACACAACCCAACTCCCTCCAGGCACAACAGCGCTGTCACCGTGATCGGACTCGGTCCGATGGGCCGGGCGATGACACGCACCCTCCTCACCGCCGGGCATCCGGTGACCGTCTGGAACCGCACCTCCGCCCGGGCCGACGGTGTCGTTGCCGACGGAGCCAAGCTCGCCGGGACGGCCGCCGAGGCCGTCGAGGCGAGCGGCCTCGTGATCCTCAGCCTCACCGACTACCGGGCCATGTACGACGTACTCGACGGCGCCACCGGATCGCTCGCGGGCAGGACCCTCGTCAACCTGAGCTCCGACACTCCCGACCGCACCCGCGAGGCGGCGAAGTGGGCGGCCGGCCACGGTGCCGCCTTCCTCACCGGAGGCGTCATGGTCCCCGCGCCGATGGTCGGCACGGACGCGGCCCACGTCTACTACAGCGGCCCGCAGGAGGCGATGGAGAGCCACCGGGAGGCGCTGGCACTGCTCGGCACACCGAAGTACCTGGGCGAGGACCCGGGCCTCGCCCAGATGATGTACCAGGCCCAACTGGCGGTGTTCCTCACGACCTTGTCCGCGCTGATGCACGCCACCGCCATGCTGGGCACCGCGGGGATGAAGGCGGGGGAAGCGCTCCCCGAGCTGCTCGCCTCCGCCGACTCGATCGGTGCCATCCTGAGGGCCGGTGAGGCCCGGCCCGGGGCCGCGCTCGACGCCGGGGAGCACCCCGGCGATCTCAGCACGGTGACCATGATGGGGGCGACGGCCGACCACATCGTCGAGACCAGCACCTCACTCGGCCTCGACCTCGCGCTCCCGCTGGCCGTGCGGAGCCACTACCGGCGCGCGCTCGCGGACGGACACGGCGGCGACAACTGGACCCGCATCATCGACGGCATCCGGGAGCCGCGCTGAGCGGGAACGGGAACGGGGCCGGTACCGGGACAGGTCCCGTGCCGCGTCGACCGTGACGCCCGGTCGGCGGACGGTCTCGTGCGTGACCCGGCCCGCCGACCCGACCCACATAACCCGCCCGCCGCCCCGGCCCGCGGGCGATCGTTTTCGGGCACGTGCCGGGTGCGGCGGCACCACTCCCTGTCCGTGGGCGGGTGAACGCCTAGGCTCGGGGGTGTGCTGCGCATCTTCGATCATCTCGTCGGCCGGGGTCCGCTGCGGATCTGTGCCCATGTGCCGCGGGCCGACGGCCCGGGGGACCTCACCGGGCTGCGGGTGCTGCTGACCGCCGACGTGCTCGCGCGCGTCGTCGAACTGCGCGGCCGGGCCGTCCTGACGGGACGGACCGGCCCGGGTGTCCCCGGCGCCGCGGCGGCCGGCGTCCACCCCGCCGACGCCGAGGGCACCCCCGAGGAGATCGCCGAGGCCCTGGGCGGCCCGGTGGCCGTGCACCTGAGCGGCCGGCCGTACGA
>NZ_JBJHPC010000749.1:0-2921 GCF_045257485.1 Streptomyces sp. YS-3
ACCGCGCACCCCCACCGCGCAATGGATCGAGTGAAGGAGACCCCTCCGTGCAAACTTCCCTGCGTGCCGCCGCACTTGCCGCCACCGCCGCCATGGTCGTCGTCGGCGTCCAGTCCGGCACCAGCGCCGGAGCCGCCGACCGCGAGGCGGGCGCGAGCGCCCGCGTGCTCGGTGTGGCCGAGCGCGCCGACGCACTCCAGGCCGCCCAGGCCGCCGCGCCCGCCGCCGCCCACCGGATCGGCCTCGGCGCCAAGGAGGCGCTCGTCGTACGGGACGTCATCAAGGACGTGGACGGCACCGTCCACACCCGCTACGAGCGCACCTACGAGGGCCTGCCCGTCCTCGGCGGCGACCTCGTCGTCCACGCCAAGAAGGACGGCGGCGTCAAGGGCGTCAGCAGGAGCACCGACGCCCGGATATCCGTCGCCACCTCGGGCGCCTCGCTCAAGGCCGCCCCCGCCCACGCCCGCAAGGTCGTCTGGGCCGCGAGCGGCAAGCCCGTCCTGGCGTACGAGGCCGTCCTCACCGGCACCCAGCGCGACGGCACCCCCAGCGAGCGCCACGTCATCACCGACGCCGCGACCGGCGCCGAGCTCTACTCGTACGAGGCCATCGACACCGGGACCGGCACCAGCGAGTACTCCGGCAAGGTCACCCTCGGCACCTCCAAGTCCGGCACCACGTACAGCCTGACGGACGCGGGGCGCGGCGGGCACAAGACGTACGACCTCAAGCACGGCTCCTCCGGCACCGGCACCCTCTTCACCAAGTCGGTGGACACCTGGGGCGACGGCACCCCGCAGAACCGCGAGACCGCCGGTGTGGACGCGCACTACGGCGCCGCGGTGACCTGGGACTTCTACAAGGCCGAGCTCAACCGCAACGGCATCGCGGGCAACGGCAAGGCCGCGTACTCCCGCGTCCACTACGGCAACGCGTACGTCAACGCCTTCTGGGACGACAGCTGCTTCTGCATGACGTACGGCGACGGCGCGAACAACCTCAAGCCGCTCACCGCGCTCGACGTCGCCGGCCACGAGATGAGCCACGGCCTGACCGCCGCCACCGCCAAGCTCAACTACAGCAAGGAGTCCGGCGGGCTCAACGAGGGCACCAGCGACATCTTCGGCACCTCGGTGGAGTTCTTCGCCAACAACGCGTCCGACCCCGGTGACTACCTCATCGGCGAGAAGATCGACATCCGGGGCAACGGCACCCCGCTGCGCTACATGGACAAGCCGAGCAAGGACGGCCAGTCGGCGGACTACTGGTCGAGCACGGTCGGCAACAAGGACGTGCACTACTCGTCCGGCGTCGCCAACCACTTCTTCTACCTGCTGTCCGAGGGCAGCGGCGCGAAGGTCATCAACGGGGTGAGCTACAACTCCCCGACCTCCGACGGTTCCAAGGTCACCGGCATCGGGCGGACCAAGGCGTACAAGATCTGGTACAAGGCGCTGTCCACGTACATGACGTCGACGACCAACTACGCCAAGGCGCGCACCACGACCCTCCAGGCGGCGGCCGACCTCTACGGGGCGAGCAGCACCGAGTACAAGACGGTGGCGGCTGCCTGGACCGCCGTCAACGTGAAGTGACACACCGCTAGGCCGGTCCACCCGGCTCTACGGGGACTCGGGCCTGCCCTCCCCGTAGAGCCAGGTGTTCCACAGCTCCGTCAGGTCCTTGCCGGACTCCTCCGTCATGAAGCGGGTGAAGTCCTCGGTGGAGGCGTTGGCGTGCCGGTACCGCTTCGTCCAGCCCTGTACGAGGCCGTAGAACGCCTCGTCCCCGACCGCCCGGCGGAGCTGGTGGACCACCATCGCCCCGCGCTCGTACACCGGCCGGTCCGAGATCCGGGCGGCCGTCGGCGGCTCGGCGGGCGGGAAGTCCCACACCTGGTCGTCGGCCCCCTTGGCGTACGTCTCGTCGAAGTACGCCTGGGCGGACCTGCCGCCGTGGTCCTCGCTCCACAGCCACTCCGCGTAGGTCGCGAAGCCCTCGTTGAGCCACATGTCCTGCCACCGCCGGGGCGTCACCGAGTCGCCGAACCACTGGTGGGCGAGCTCGTGGACGAGTGTCGTGGTGTCGAGCTGGTCGGCGGGGATCACCGGCCGGTTCTGGGTCTCCAGGGCGTACTCGGCCGACCCCTCGGGCGCCACGATCACACCGGCGGAGGAGAAGGGGTAGGGCCCGAAGTTCTCCTTGCCCCAGGCGAGGATCTCCGGAAGCTGCCCGACCACCTCGGCGGACTCCTTCTCCGCGTCCCGGTCGACCGCCGTGCGGACGGGCAGTCCCGCTGCCGTGGTGACCGGCTTGAGTTCGTACCGGCCGATCGCCACCGTCGCCAGATAGCTCGCCATCGGCTCACCGGTGTGCCAGGTGAAGGTGGTGCGCCCGTTCTTCGTGACCGTCGACGCGAGCTCGCCGTTGGAGACCGCCGTCAGCCCCTCGGGCACGGTGACCGCCAGGTCGTACGTGGCCTTGTCGGCAGGGTGGTTGTTCGACGGGAACCAGGTCATCGATCCGGCGGGCTCGCCGAGCGCCAGCGCGCCGCCGTCGGCGGTCCGCAGCCAGCCCTCGTGCGAGCCGTCCTGATCGGTGAGGGCCCTGGGGGTCCCCGAGTAGGTCACGCTCGTACGGAACCGCTCCCCCTCGCGGATGTCGTCCGCCGGGCGCAGGGTCAGCTCGTTGCCCGCCCGGTTGGCGTCCGCGCGCTCACCGCCGACCGTCGCGGAGGTGACCTCCGGCCCCGCGAAGTCGAGGTTGAAGGCGCTGAGGTCACGGGTGGCGCGGGCGTCGAGGGTGACGCGGCCGGTGAGGTGGTCGCGGGCCGGGTCGTAGTCGAGGACGACGCTGTAGTGCTCGGCGTCGTAGCCGCCGTTGCCCAGCTTGGGGAAGAGCCCGTCCCGCAGCCCCGC